>NZ_SODR01000001.1:811548-1009324 GCF_004365375.1 Curtobacterium sp. PhB25
GCGCGTGGCGGGCCCGCACCGTGCCTCCCGTCCGACGGCCACCACGCACAGTGCCGGGCCCGCCACCCGGTGCGAGGTTGCACGCTTGGTGCGCGCTTGCAGCGCCGCACGGAGCGCGCAACGCAGCACGGGCCCGCGACGCACGCACGGTGCGGACGGGAGGCCCGTGGCGGGCCGGCACCGCGCCTCCCGTCCGCCCTGCAGTCGCGTCTCGTGCACGACACGCGCTGTCCAGGAGCCCGCGCCGGACCTGCTACGGTTGTTCCACCCCTTGGCCCCCATAGCTCAGGGGATAGAGCACTGCCCTCCGGAGGCAGGGGCGGAGGTTCGAATCCTCCTGGGGGCACTGGAAATTGCCGGCCAAGCTGCGGCGACCTTCCCCCGTTGAGACTTCTCCGGGTCCGTCGCCAGTCTCGTGGCGGATGTTGACGTTCGCGCGGATGATGAGCAGGAATGGTCGGGTCGGGGGAAGCGACTCGACAGTTTCTGCTCACAAAGCGCCCGCGCGCACCGCGCTACCCCGTGTTTCCCCGCGCGTCACGCGCACCCCCTAGGATCACGGGCCGGTCGTCCTGCACGCGACCGGGAAGAGGGAACCGATGACCACCGGCACCGGGAACGCGCAGCTCGAACTCGCCCGCGGCGGGCACGCCCCCGCTCCACGGACCCTGTTCGACGTCCTCGCGGCGACCGCGGCCACCCACCCCACCGCCACCGCGCTCGAGGACCCCGCCGGCACCGTCGAGTACGCCGCCCTGCTCGACCTCGTGCGCGCGCAGGCCGACGACCTCGCCCGTCGCGGAGTCCGACGGGGTGACCGGGTCGGGGTGCGGATCCCCTCCGGCGGGCGTGACCTGTACCTGTCGATCCTCGCGGTCCTCGCCGCCGGAGCCGCGTACGTGCCCGTCGACGCCGACGACCCCGAGGAACGCGCGACCCTCGTGTTCGGTGAGGCCGGCGTCGTCGGCGTCATCGGCGCCGGCGGCATCCTGCGTGACCGCGACGGCGGCGAACTGCCCGTGACCGACCCCACGGCGCGCGCCGAACTCCCCCACCTGGACGACGACGCGTGGATCATCTTCACCTCGGGGTCGACCGGGGTGCCGAAGGGCGTGGCGGTCACCCACCGCAGTGCTGCGGCGTTCGTGGACGCCGAGGCGCGGATGTTCCTGCAGGCGGCGCCGATCGGTCCCGGTGACCGGGTGCTGGCGGGGCTGAGTGTCGCGTTCGATGCGTCGTGCGAGGAGATGTGGCTGGCATGGGGGCACGGTGCCGCGCTGGTGCCGGCGCCGCGGTCGCTGGTGCGGACGGGGGCGGACCTCGGGCCGTGGTTGATCGCGCACACGATCACGGTGGTGTCGACGGTGCCGACGCTGGCCGCGCTGTGGCCGGACGACGCGTTGGAGCAGGTGCGGCTGGTCATCTTCGGTGGTGAGGCGTGCCCGCCGGAGCTCGCCGCCCGGATCGCGAGTCGCGACCGTGAGGTGTGGAACACGTACGGTCCGACGGAGGCGACGGTGGTGGCGTGCGGGTCGCTGCTCGACGGGAGCCAGCCGATCCGGATCGGGCTGCCGCTGGACGGGTGGGACCTGGCGGTCGTGGACGGTGCCGGGCAGCGGGTGGAGCCGGGCGGGGTCGGTGAGCTCGTGATCGGTGGTGTCGGGTTGGGGCGGTACCTGGACCCGGCGAAGGACGCGGAGAAGTACGCGCCGTTCCCGGAGCTCGGGTGGGAGCGGGCGTACCGGAGTGGTGACCTGGTGCGCTACGACCCCGAGGGGCTCGTGTTCCAGGGGCGTGCGGACGACCAGGTGAAGCTCGGTGGTCGGCGCATCGAGCTCGGGGAGATCGACGCGGCGCTGCAGGCGCTCGACGACGTGGCCGGTGGTGCGGCCGTGGTGCAGCGGACCCCGGCGGGCAACCAGGTGCTGGTGGGGTACGTGGCACCGGTGGCGGGTGCCACGGTGGACGTCGCGGCTGCGAACGCCCGGTTGCGGCGGGAGCTGCCCGCTGCGCTCGTCCCGCTCGTCGCCGTGGTGGACTCGTTGCCGACGCGGACGTCGGGCAAGGTCGACCGTGCGGCGCTGCCGTGGCCGTTGCCCGGGGCGACGGACGCCGCGATGCTGCCGGACACGGTGGCGTGGATCGCGGAGCGCTGGGCGGCGATCCTCGGGGTGCCGGTGTCGAGCGTCGACGACGACTTCTTCGCGCACGGTGGCGGGTCGCTGACGGCGGCGCAGCTGGTGTCCGCGATCCGCGAGCGGTTCCCGACGACGACCGTCGCCGACGTCTACGACCACCCGCGCATCGGCGCGCTGGCGGCCGCGTTGGACGAGTCCGGTCCGGTGGCGGCCGCATCACGCGACGTGACGCCGGTCCCGCCGACGACGGGCCTCGCGATGACGCTGCTGGGCTTGCCGGTGCAGGTGCTGCGCGGGTTGCGGGTCCTGACGTGGACGGCGCTGGTCGCGGCGGTGCTGCACGCGACGACGCTGCCGTTCCTGCCGGTGCTCCCCTGGCCGGCGCTCGTGGTCGCGCTGCTGGTGTTCGTGACGCCGATCGGCAAGATGGCGCTCACGGTCGTGCTGGCCCGGCTGCTGTTCGTCGGGGTCCGGCCGGGCGACCACCCGCGGGGCGGTTCGGTGCACCTGCGGGTCTGGCTGGCGGAGCGGATCGCCGAGGCGGTCGACGGTCCCTCGACCGCCGGGGCACCGTGGATCAGCTACTACGCCCGTGCGCTCGGGGCGCGGATCGGCACGGACGTCGACCTGCACACGCTCCCGCCGGTGACCGGGATGCTCACGATCGGCAAGCGTGCGTCGATCGAGCCCGAGGTGGACCTCGCGGGGCACTGGGTGGACGGTGACGTGTTCCGGCTCGGCCGGGTCCGTGTCGACGACGACGCCGTCGTGCACAGCCGCACCACGCTGCTGCCCGGTGCGCACGTGGGCGCGGGTGCCGAGGTCGAGGCCGGCTCGGCCGTCGCCGGCCGGGTGCCCGCCGGTCAGCGCTGGGCGGGTTCCCCCGCCGAACGCGTCGGGTCGGCCAGGCACGGCCGGGAGGCCCGTCCCCCGTCGCGTCGACGCTGGCTGCTGGCGTACGGGGCCGGCTCCGTGGCCGTGGCCGGGTTGCCGGTGATCGGGGTCGCGGTCGGGCTGCTGGTCGCCGTCGCCCTGGTCGGGCGTGCGTCGACGCTCGGTGACGCGGTGCTGCGCGCCCTCGCGACCGTGCCGCTCGCGACCGTCGTCGCCGGGGCCGTGTACGCGCTGCTCGTGGTGGGGTCGGTGCGGTTGCTCGGCATCGGGCTGCACGAGGGTCGCCACCCCGTGCGGTCGCGGATCGGCTGGCAGGCGTGGTCGACGGAGCGGGTGCTGGACGCGGCGCGGACGCTGCTGTTCCCGCTGTACGCCTCGCTGATGACGCCCGTGTGGTTGCGGCTGCTCGGGGCGAAGGTCGGCCGGAACACGGAGATCTCGACGGTCCTGCTCATCCCCGCGCTGACGCAGATCGCGTCCGGTGCCTTCCTGGCCGACGACACCATGGTCGCCACGTACGAGCTCGGTGGTGGCCGGGTGCGGATCGGCCGGTCGAAGGTCGGTCGGCGGGCGTTCCTCGGCAACAGCGGGATGACGGGCGCCGGACGCTCGGTCCCCCGCGAGGCGCTGGTGGCGGTGCTGTCCGCCGTGCCGAAGAAGGCCAAGCGCGGGTCGTCGTGGCTCGGCTCGCCCCCGGTGCGGCTGCGCCGTGCGGCGACGCAGTTCGACGAGGAGCGCACCTTCCGCCCGCCCACGCGGCTCAAGGTCGCCCGCGGTTGCTGGGAGCTGCTGCGGCTCGTGGCCCCGATGGTGTCCGCTGCGATCGCCCTCGGGGTGGCGGGCACCCTGCTCGCCCTGTGGTCGGCGGTCGGCGTCGGGTGGACGGTGCTGCTCGCCGGACCGGTGCTCATCGTCGCCGGGGCCGTCGCCGCGGTGGTGTCGACGATCGCGAAGTGGGCGTTCGTCGGCCGGATCACCGCCCGGGAGCACCCGCTGTGGTCGTCGTTCGTGTGGCGCAACGAGGTGCAGGACACCTTCGTCGAGACGGTCGCCCGACCCTGGTTCGCCGAGCAGGCCACCGGCACCCCGGCCCTGGCGGCGTGGCTGCGGAGCCTCGGCGCGACGATCGGCCGCGGCACCTGGCTCGAGACCTACTGGCTGCCCGAGGCCGACCTCGTCACGATCGGGGCCGGCGCATCGGTGGCGCGCGGGACCGTCGTGCAGACCCACCTGTTCCACGACCGGGTGATGCAGCTCGACACCGTGCGGCTCGACGCCGGCGCGACCCTCGGGCCGCACAGCGTCGTCCTGCCCGCCGCCGGCATCGGCACGGGCGCCACGGTGGGTCCGGCCTCGCTCGTGATGCGCGGCGAGCAGGTGCCCACCGGGTCCCGCTGGTCCGGCAACCCCATCGCTCCGTGGACAGCCGAACCGGCCACCGTGGCGGACTGACCGGCGCCATGGGGTTGACTGGGACCGTGCCGAACACCCCCGCTGCCGACCCGTACACCCCGCACAGCGGCGACCGACGCTGGAGCGCCGAGCACTACGACCTCCGCCTCGACTACCGCGTGGCCACGAACCGCCTCGACGGCACGGCGACGATCACCGCCCGAGCCCACGAACCCCTCGACCGGATCGTCATCGACCTGCACGGCCTGAGCGTCGAGCGCGCCGACGTCGACGGCACCCGCGCGAAGAAGGTGTCGAAGGCGGTGCACAAGGTCACCGTCACCCCGGCGTCGCCGATCGCTGCCGACACCACGTTCACCGTGCACCTGCGGTACCGCGGCAACCCGCGCCCCGTCCGCAGCGCCTGGGGCCAGGTCGGGTGGGAGGAACTCACCGACGGCGTCATCGTCGCGGCCCAGCCGACGGGGGCGCCCTCGTGGTTCCCGTGCAACGACCGACCGGACGACAAGGCGACCTACCGGTTCGAGATCGCCGCCGAGGCCGCGTACGACGTCCTGGCGAACGGTGCACTGCTCGGCAAGGAACGCGACCGCATCGGCACCAGGTGGACGTACGCGACCACCGAGCCGATGGCGACCTACCTGGCGACGGTGCAGATCGGGCGGTACCGCACGACGAGGCTCCGCGGCGCCGTCGTCCCCGTGACCCTGCACCACCCCGCCGACCTGGCGGCCGCCGCGAAGACCGACTTCGGGCAGGTGCCGGAGATGCTCGCGCTGTTCTCGGACCGCTTCGGCCCGTACCCGTTCGCGGCGTACGGCGTCGTGGTCACCGACGACGAGCTCGAGATCCCCCTCGAGGCCCACGGGCTCGCGGTGTTCGGCCGGAACCACGTCGACGGCGAGCACGGCACCGACCGGCTCATCGCGCACGAGCTCGCGCACCAGTGGTTCGGCAACTCGGTGACGGTCACCCGCTGGCAGGACATCTGGCTGCACGAGGGGTTCGCCTGCTACGCCGAGTGGTTGTGGTCCGAGCACCACGGCGGCGACACCGCCGACGTGCTCGCGGCGCAGTACCGGCAGGGGCTCCTCGACCAGCCTGAGGACCTCGTCGTCGGCGACCCCGGCGCGAAGGACATGTTCGACGACCGGGTCTACAAGCGCGGGGCCCTCGCCCTGCACGCCGTCCGCCGCACGTTCGGCGACGACGCGTTCACCGCCGGGCTGCGCAGCATCACCGAACGGCACCGGCACGGTTCGGTGACGGTGCCCGACGTGCTCAGTGCGTTCGCCGACGCCGCCGGCCGTTCCGTCGCGGACGTCCGAGCGGTGACCGGGCCCTGGATCGACGAGGCGTCGGTACCGGCGCTGCCCGCGCCGCGCGTCGACTAGCCAGCCAGCTCGCCGTCGGCCGGGTCGCAGCTGACCTCGGACCAGACCGCGTCGAGCGACAGCCCGACCACGCCGGCGACGGCCGCGATGGTCGAGAACGCCGGGGTCGCGATCCGCCCGGTCTCGATCTTGCGGAGGGTCTCGGGCGAGATCCCGGCGGCGAGGGCGGTGTCGACGATCGACCGTGGGCCACGTGCGCGGCGGAGCAGGGCGCCGAGACGGCGACCGCGCGCGACCTCGTCGGGGCGGAGCGGGAGACGGACCATCCCCACATAGTAATACCGGTATGATCATCCGCGTGATCGAGATCCTGACGCCCGCCGAGGTCGAGAAGGCCCGTGCCACCGGAGCCCTCGTCGGCACCATCCTGCAGACCCTGCGCGAACGGACCCGCGTGGGCACCAACCTGCTCGAGATCGACCGGTGGGCGAAGCAGATGATCGAGGCCGCCGGCGCGGACTCCTGCTACGTCGACTACGCACCGTCGTTCGGCCGCGGTCCGTTCGGCCACCACATCTGCACCGCCGTGAACGACGCCGTGCTGCACGGGCTGCCGCACGACCGGGCGCTGGCCGACGGCGACCTGCTCACCCTCGACCTCGCGGTGTCGCTGGACGGCATCGCCGCGGACGCCGCTGTGAGCTTCGTCGTCGGCACCCCGCGCGCCGAGGACCTGGCCCTCATCGACGCGACCGAGCGCGCCCTGGCCGCCGGGATCGCCGCCGCCGGCCCCGGCGCCCGCATCGGCGATCTGTCGCACGCCATCGGGACCGTGCTCGAGGGTGCGGGCTACCCGGTCAACGTCGAGTTCGGCGGCCACGGCATCGGCTCGACCATGCACCAGGACCCGCACGTGTCGAACACGGGCCGCGCGGGCCGCGGCTACACGCTCCGGCCCGGCCTCCTGCTCGCGCTCGAGCCGTGGGTGATGGCAAATACCGACGTGCTCGTCACCGATGCCGACGGTTGGACGCTCCGCAGTGCCACGGGAGCCCGGACGGCCCACACCGAGCACACCATCGCGATCACCGAGGACGGCGCCGAGGTGCTCACACTCCCCCGCTGAGCGTCCCCTCGACCACGACGGGCAGCCCGCCGGCCGCGACGACGAGCACCAGGTCGGGCGCCGGCCGGTGGACCGTCACCGGGTGGTCTCGCCCCTCGAACCGCGCGGTGCCGGCAGCGACGTCCACGTCGACCGACAGCGGATCGACGCGCAGACCCCGACCGTCGCGCTTCAGCACGGCCTCCTTCGCCGCCCAGCAGGCCGCGAGCAAGCCGGCATCACCGGCCGAGCGCTCGCGTTCGCCGGGCGTGAAGACGTCGAGCGGTGCTGCGCCGACGCGGGACACCCGCTCGAGGTCGACGCCGACCGTGCCCGGCGTGACCGCGAGCGCGAGCACGCCGGTCGTGCGCGACAGACTGACGCCGAACGCCGTGCCGTGCACCGTGGCCCAAGGACGACCGTGGTCGGTCCCGGCACAGTGTGGGCAGACGCGCCCCGCGCGCACGGCGGCCGTCTCGACTGCCGCAGCCGCCGCGACGGCGGCGACCAGGGCCTCCCGGTCGGCCGCGCGGTCCGGACCCGTCGCGCACAACGTCACCACGACGGCCTGGAGGCCCGACTCACCCACGCACGCAGCCTACGGTGCGCGGATGGCCGGCCCAGGGCCGTGGTCGCTACGCGTGCGTGAGTGCGATCAGTGCGACGTTCATCGTGCTGTAGAGACCCTCGGATCGGGTCGCCTGGCGGACGCGTCCGCGCAGCACTTCGTAGCGGCCGTCGTGCTCGCGCACGAAGCCGATCACGCCGGTCGCCGGCGTCGATACGCGGTGGTAGCCGTCCTCGAGCGGGACGACCTCGGTACTCGTGGTTCGCTCCATTGCAGTTCCCTTCCGTTCGTCGTCGAACAGTGGCGCCAGCCTACCCCGCTCCGGGGGACAAGACACCCATGGATCGGCTTGTCCACAGTGTTCGCCGAGAGTCCGTCCGTCGCTTGCGCGCCGTGGATAGACTCCGGGCGACGGCGCTCTCAGGGCGCCGTTCGGGACGGCGTCGACGGCGCCGACCGGCGACGGACGGAGGACGGATGCGAACGGTCCAGCGCGGATCGGGCACAGGCGGGTCGAGGACGGAACGGGGGACAGCGCGGCTCTGGGGTCGCGTCACGGCAGCAGTCGTGGCGATGCTGATCGTCCTGGCTCCGGCGGCGACCGCGCAGGCCACGGCACCGGTCGACCTGGGTGGGGCGTACGTCCTCGACGAAGCCGACGCCCTCAGCTCCTCGCAGCAGGCGCAGGTCGAACAGGCGGTGCAGGACCTGTACGCCGAGACCCAGACGCAGCTGTACGTCGTGTTCGTGCCGACGTTCACCGATCCGACGGACCACACCGCGTGGGGCTCCGCGGTCATGGAGCAGAACCAGATCGACACCGACGGCATCCTGCTGTCGGTCGCCGTCGACGACCGCAACTACGACGTGCAGCAGACGAACGAGACCGCCATCTCCGAGTCCGACGTGCAGAGCGCCGTGAACGACTCGCTGCTCCCCGCGCTGAAGCAGGGCGACTGGTCCGGCGCGGCCGTGGCGTTCGCGAACGGGCTGACGGACACCCAGGCGCCGCCGAACCTGACCTGGCTCTGGATCCTGTTGCTCGTCGTCGTCGTCGGCCTGATCGTCGTCGTGCTCGTCATCCGCACCCGCAACAAGCGGAAGACCGCCGCGGCCACCCAGGCACAGCAGGAGTCCCTCGCCGACCTCGAGCGCACCGCCGGCGGCGCACTCGTGACGATCGACGACGAGCTCCGCACCGCCGAGCAAGAGGTCGGGTTCGCCACGGCCCAGTTCGGTCCCGACGCCGCGAAGCCCTTCGCCGACGCCGTCGCCGCTGCGCAGCAGGCCGTGCGCAAGGCCTTCACGTTCCGGCAGCAGCTCGACGACGAGATCCCGGACTCCCCCCAGCAGCGTGCCGACTGGGCGAACCAGATCATCGCGATCTGCCAGCAGGCGCACGCCTCGATCGAGGAACAGACCGAGTCGTTCGACAAGCTCCGGTCGCTCGAGGACGGCGTCGAGGAAGCAGCCGCCGCACTGGCCCAGGCCGTCGCGGAAGCGCCGGCGTCGGTCGGCGCAGCAGCAGCCGCGCTCGACCGCGTCCGAGCCAACTACACCGGACGCACCCTCGCGACCGTCGCCGACAACGTCGACCAGGCACACCAGGTGCTCGCCTACGCCACCGAGCGCTCGAACGCGGCCACCGCGGCGATCGCGGCCGGCGACAAGGGCGAAGCGGTGGTCGCCGTGCGCGACGCCCAGCACGCCCTGGCCCAGGTGCAGCAACTCACGAACAGCGCGGTCGCGGCCGAGGGCACCTTCACCGAGGCCACCGCACGCGCCGAGGCGATGCGCATCGACATCGAGGGCGACGTCGCCGCGGCCCGGACCCTCACCGTGGGCGGGCCCGACCTCGCCGCGGCCGTGACCCGGGCGCAGACCGTGCTGCGGCAGGGGTTCGACCCGAAGGACCCGATCACCGCGGTCGACGCCCTCACGAAGGCGAACACCGAGATCGACCAGGCCATCGCGGCCGCCCGGGGTGCCGAAGAGCAGCAGCGCCGGGCGTCCCGCGCCCTCGACGACGCCCTGCGCGACGCCCGGAACCGGATCAGCCAGGCGCGCGAGTACATCTCGCTGCACCGTGGCGGCATCGGACCGACCGCCCGCACCCGCCTGTCCGAGGCCGAACGCGCCCTCGACGACGCCGTGCAGCTCGCCACCACCGACCCCGGACAGGCACTGCAGGCAGCACGGGCGGCCGAGCAGTACGCCGCCGCGGCGATGGACTCGGCGAACGACGACATGGGCGGCTGGGGCGGCGGCGGCGGCGGCTTCGGTGGTGGCGGCGGCAACGGCGCCCAGCTCGGCGGCCTCGTCACCGGCATCGTGCTCGGCGGCCTGCTCGGCGGTCGCGGTGGCAGCTTCGGCGGCGGCTCCTTCGGGGGCGGCGGGGGCGGCGGCTTCGGCGGCGGGGGCGGTTTCGGCGGTGGCGGAGGCGGCGGCGGAGGCGGGTTCTCCGGCGGCGGCCGCTTCTGACCCCGACCCACCCGACGACCAGACCACACACCCGACAGACCAGACACACGACGTCAGACCTTCCAGGAAAGGGAACAGCAATGGCAAAGCAGACGATCTTCGGCCGCATCTCCACCCTCGTGCGGGCGAACATCAACCAGCTCATCGACAACGCCGAGGACCCGCAGAAGATGCTGGACCAGCTCGTGCGTGACTACACGAACAACATCGCCGACGCGAAGACGGCGATCGCGCAGACGATCGGCAACGTGCGGCTGCTCGAGCAGGACCACGAAGAGGACAAGCGCGCCTCGTCCGAGTGGGGCCAGAAGGCCGCCAACGCCTCCACCGCCGCGGACAAGTACCGCGCCGAGGGCAAGACGGCCGAGGCGGACAAGTTCGACAACCTCGCCAAGATCGCGATCGGCAAGCAGATCGCGGCCGAGCAGGAGGTCAAGGACGCCGAGCCGAACCTCGCCTCGCAGAACGAAGCGGTCGAGAAGCTCAAGACCGGGCTCGCCGGCATGGAGCAGAAGCTCGAGGAGCTCCGTGCGAAGCGCGACAACCTCGTCGCCCGCTCGAAGACGGCCGAGGCGCAGTCCAAGGTCAACGACGCCCTCGGCAACATCGACGTACTCGACCCGACGAGCGACCTCGGTCGCTTCGAGGAGAAGGTCCGTCGTGAAGAGGCCAAGGTCCTCGGGCAGCATGAACTGCAGTCGTCGAGCCTCGACGCCCAGTTCGAGAGCCTCGAGGACGTCGGCAAGGACGCCGAGGTCGAGGCACGTCTCGCCGCGCTGAAGTCGGGCGGCTCGTCGAGCCTCTGACGTTCCCGGACGACCTTCCCGGACGACGCCGGACCCCAGCTGACAGACTGAGACGATGCAGTTCCTCGTGGTCGGTCAGTGGCAGGGTTCGGCGTCGTCGCGCGCGATGCGCCTCGGGGACGGAGCGACCGCGATCGCGGCCGACCTCCCCCGTGCGTCCACCACCGTGGTCGACGTCCCCGCCGGCGCGGGCGACCGGCTCGAGACGGCCGTCGCCCGCTACACCTCCGTGCTCGCCGTCGCCGACCGCGTGGCCGAGGAGACCGGCGTCGCCAGCGAACCCGTCCTCGTCGTCGGCGGGGACGGTGCGAGCGTCCTCGGCGCGACCGTCGGCCTCGGACCGGACACCGCGTTCGTCCGCATCGCCGGGTCCAGCGGGTACCGCGCACTCAACCGCGCCCAGCCCGTCGCCGCCGAGACCGCAGCCCTCCGGATCCTGGTCGACCGCGCCGACGAGCTGTTCCCCGCGCTGCCGGTGCTCCCCGCCTCGTCGGTCGTGGTCGCGGGCGTCCGCGGGCTCGACGACGCCGAGGACGCCGCCCTCGACCGTGCCGGGATCACACGACTCGACGTCGACGCCGCCACCCCGGAGGCCCTCGCCGCCGCCGTCGACGCCACCGGAGCGACCTCGGTGTTCGTGCACGTCGACCTCGACGTCCTCGACCCGTCCGAGGTCGACGGCCTGCTCGAGCCGGTGCCGTTCGGACTCGACGGCGCGGGACTGGTCGAGCGGATCCAGGCCGCGACCCGCGGCCGCCGCCTGGCCGGCGCCGCGCTCACCGGATTCGCTCCCGTCGACCCGGAGCGTGCAGTGGACGACCTCGGCGTGATCCTGCGCGTCGTCGGGGCGTTGACCAGCGCCTCCCGGGTGGCCTGAGAACCGACCCGGCGCGCCGGGCGCACCCCATGCCGGTCCGCGTACGCTCGGCCTCATGACGGACTACGACCTCATCGTGATCGGCGCCGGCGCAGTCGGCGAGAACGTGGCGGACTACGCCCACAAGCGCGGCCTGGCGGTCGCGATCGTGGAGTCCGAACTGGTCGGCGGCGAGTGCTCCTACTGGGCGTGCATGCCGTCGAAGGCACTGCTGCGCAGCGGCCACGCCCTGGCAGCGGCGAAGCGGCTCGACGGCGCGAAGCAGGCCGTCACCGGCGAACTCGACGCCGCCCACGTGCTCGCGCGCCGCAACTCGTTCACCTCGGACTGGAAGGACGACGGCCAGGTGTCCTGGCTCGAGTCCGCCGACATCGCCCTGATCCGCGGCCACGCCCGCATCACCGGCGAGAAGACGATCGAGGTCGGCGGCGAGACGCACACCGCCCGTGCCGCCGTCGCCGTCGTGACCGGCTCGCTGCACGCGCTGCCCGACGTGCCGGGACTCGCCGAGGCGAAGCCGTGGGGCACCCGCGAGGGCACCAGCGCCCAGCAGGTGCCGGAGAGCCTGCTCGTGATCGGCGGCGGTGTCGCCGGCTCCGAGCTCGCCACCGCCTGGGCATCGCTCGGCGCGAAGGTCACCCTCGTCGCCCGGCACGGACTGCTCGGCGGCATGGAACCGTTCGCCGGCGAACTCGTCACCGATGCCCTCCGCGAGCTCGGCGTCGACGTCCGCACCGGCGTGAACCCCGTGCGGGTCGACCGCGACGAGCACGGGCTCGTCACCACCACGCTCGACGACGACACCACCGTCATCACGAGCGAGGTGCTGGCCGCCACCGGCCGCACCCCGCACACCGCCGACCTCGGGCTCGAGTCCGTCGGGCTCACCGCCGGCGACTGGCTCGAGGTCGACGACACGATGCTCGTGCACGGCACCGACTGGCTGTACGCCGTCGGCGACGCCAACCACCGCGCCCTCCTCACCCACCAGGGCAAGTACCAGGCCCGCGCTGCCGGCGAGGCGATCGCCGCCCGGCACCAGGGCACGCCGCTGCACACCGAACCGTGGGGCGCACACGTCGCGACCGCCGACCACGCCGCGGTCCCCCAGGTCACGTTCACCGACCCCGAGGTCGCGAGCGTCGGCCTGACCGAGAAGGCCGCGCGCGAGCAGGGGCTGAACGTCCGTGCCGTGGAGTACGACCTCGGCGGCGTCGCGGGTTCCGCGCTGCAGGCCGACGGCTACACCGGCCGCGCCAAGATGGTCGTCGACGAGGACCGCGGGGTCGTCGTGGGCGTCACCTTCGTCGGCCAGGACGTCGCCGAGATGCTGCACGCGGCGACGATCGCCGTCGTCGGCGAGGTACCGGTCGACCGCCTCTGGCACGCGGTGCCGGCCTACCCGACGATGAACGAGATCTGGCTCCGACTGCTCGAGACCTACGGTCGCCCGGCCTGAGCATGCGCGGACTGGCACGCCGGGCGCTGCTCGACTCCCCCGTGTCGCGGGTGGGCTGGCTGTTCGCCACGGCGGTGGGCCTGGCGATCGGTGTGCCGCTGTCGACCGGCCGCGTCCGCGTGGTCGACGGGCTCGTCGTCTGCTCGGGGCTGCCGCGGTGGGTGTTCCGTCGCGGTGGCACCTGCGTGGGTTCGGTGTACCTCACCCGGGACAACGACGGGCCCCGGGTGCTGCGGCACGAGCGGGTGCACGTCGAACAGTGGCGGCGGTACGGCATGCTCATGCCCGTGCTGTACGCCGTCGCCGGCCGAGACCCGCTCCGCAACCGCTTCGAGGTCGAGGCGGGGCTGGAGGACGGCGGCTACCGCTGACGGGTGTCCGTGCGCGGCGCTCTTCCTGCTGCGCTGCCCTGCGTTGCCCTGTGCCGTGTGCCGTGTGTGCCGATCGGTCACGACACCCCGTCGGGCTGGCGCCGAGTGGTCGCAGACCGTCGGCGGCTCCGGCCGCATCCGACTGTCTGCGACCGCTCGGCGCGGCACGCGCGGCGCGGCGTGACCTCCGGTGAGGGCCGGGCGGGCGACGAGACGTGACCGAACGGCGGACAGGAGGCACGGATCACGGCCGCCACGGGCCTCCCGTCCGCCG
The DNA here is from genome assembly GCF_004365375.1 of Curtobacterium sp. PhB25. NCBI lineage: Bacteria > Bacillati > Actinomycetota > Actinomycetes > Micrococcales > Microbacteriaceae > Curtobacterium > Curtobacterium sp. PhB25. The sequence continues at coordinate 825,269 of NZ_SODR01000001.1, forward strand.
TGGTCCTGCCTACCTGCCCGGCTGAGGAGCGCTGATCGGTCGCGACACTCCGCCGGGGCGGCGCCGAGCGGTCGCTGACCGTCGGCCGCACCGGCCGTGGCCGACGGCACGCGCCCGCTCCGACGCCCTCCACCCCTGCCGCCGAGGTTCCACGACATGCCGCGTGCGTTGCGCCGAGGTTCCACGGGCGGCCCGGAGGTGGCGCGAGATGCCGAGATTTCGGAACCTCGGGGTGCGGAGGGGCGGGCGAGTCAGGCGGCGGGACGACGGGGAACGATGAGGGGCGTGCCGGTCTCGGGGTCGGGGACGACCACGCACGGCAGGCCGAAGACGTCCTCGACGAGGTCGGCCGTCAGCACCGCGGCCGGGGGCCCGGCAGCGACGATCGACCCCTGGCGCATCGCGATGACGTGGGTGGCGTACCGCGCCGCCTGGTTCAGGTCGTGCAGCACCGCGACGACCGTCCGACCCGCGGCGTGCAGGGCGGAGGCCAGCTCGAGCACGTCGTACTGGTGTGCGATGTCGAGGAACGTCGTGGGCTCGTCGAGCAGCACGATGTCGGTCTCCTGCGCCAGGACCATCGCGATCCACACCCGCTGCCGCTGCCCGCCGGAGAGCTCGTCGACGCTCCGGTCCGCCAGCTCCACGGTCGACGTCTGCTCCAGGGCGGCCTGCACGGCACGCCGGTCGGACCCGGACGACGGGTGCAGCAGGTCCTGGTGCGGGAACCGCCCGCGGGACACGAGGTCGCGCACGGTGATGCCGTCCGGTGCGATCGGCGTCTGGGGCAGCATGCCGACCCGCCGGGCCACGGCCTTCGGACGGTAGGAATCGATCGGCGCCCCGTCGAGGTACACCGTGCCGGCTCGGGGCTTGAGGGTGCGCGCGAACGACTTCAGCAGCGTCGACTTGCCGCACGCGTTCGGACCGACGATGACGGTCAGTTCACCGTCGGGGACGTCCACGTCGAGCCCGTCCACCACGATGCGGTCGTCGTACGCGAGCGTCAGCCCACGCACGCCGAGCGCGGTCGTGGGGACCCCGACCACGCTGGTCGGCAGTCCGCCTGCGGCGTTCAGTTCTCGGCCTTGCCGTGCCGCCAGTACCCCATGAACGCGACCTGCTTCCGGTCGATGCCGACGCCGCGCACCAGGTGCCGTCGGAGCTCCTTGACGCAGCCGGCCTCGCCCGCGATCCAGGCGTAGACGGGGCGCGACTCCTCGGTGGCCGGCACGTCCCAGAGGACCTGCTCGTCGACGTCGACGTCCGCCAACTCGACGGTGTCCCCACAGGCGGGACCCGCTGCGACGGGTGCAGCACCGGCGACGACCGTCGACGCCCACGCGTGCACCTGGTCGGTCATGCGGACGCCGTGGGTCGCACCGTTCCGGGCGATCCAACGGACCTCGACCCCGGCGGGCGCGGTCACGGGCAGCCGGTCGGCGTCGGTCGGCACCTCGATGAAGACGTGTCCGACGGTCGAGACGTCGAGCGCCTCGAGGATGGCGCAGATGGCCGGGGCGGCGGTCTCGTCCCCGGCGAGCAGGATGCGGTTCGCGTGCCCGGGTGCGAACTCGGCGGCACCGGTCGGCAGGTCCTCGGGCGATTCCGGCACACGGGGTCCGACGATCCGGAGTTCATCGCCGACCCGGCAGGACGACACCCACCGGGATGCGGGTCCGGCGTCGCCGTGTGCGACGAAGTCGATGTCGAGCTCACGGGCGTCGGGCCGGAACGAGCGGACCGTGTAGGTGCGCAGCGGGTTGCGTTCCGCGTCCGGCAGCGCACGCCAGGCGGCGTACCAGTCGTCGTCCTCGGGCAGTTCGGAGAACCCCACGCCGTCGAGCGGCAGGACGACCTTGATCCGCTGGTCGAGCCCGACCGAGGAGAAGTCCGCCAGGGCATCGCCCGTCAGCGTCACCCGGACGAAGTGCGGGGTGAGCGACGTGACCGCTGCCACACGGACGGAGAAGACGCGGTACCGGGTTGCCACGGATCCGAGTATGGCATGCCTTACCTAACGTCTCCAGACCCCGCAGACGGTGCGAAGATCGGTTCCGTGCCCGATGCCCCCGACGACGAATTCGCAGACCTGGCCGCCCTCGCCCGCGCGAGCGGCGTGACGGAGCCGCTCCGCGCATCCAGGCAGGTGGTCCGCACCGATGACGGGCAGGAGACGTCCGCCATCCGGTGGGGCGACCGGGAGGCCCGGATCACCTACCTGCACGGGCTCGGCATCGACGCCCACAGCTTCGACCAGACCGCGCTCGCCGTCGGCGAGCCGGCGGTCGCCCTCGACCTGCCCGGCCACGGCCGGTCGTCGTGGCGGGACGACGCCGACTACGGGGCGTCCGTGACGGCGCCGACCGTGCTCGCCGCGCTCGACGCGCTCGAGGTGCCGCCGGGGATCGTCGTCGGGCACTCGCTCGGCGCGATCCTGTCGGCACGACTCGCGGCCACGGCTCCGGAGCGGGTGACCGGGCTCGTCCTCGTCGACATGTCGCCGGACTTCGCGCAGCGGGCGGTCGACCGGATCGCCCGCGCGCTCGAGGCCGAGGAGCCGTTCGCCACCCTGGACCAGGTCGTCGACCGGGCGATCGAGGCACGAGTCGGCGACGACCGGCACGTGCTGCTGCGTGAGGCGCGCCACACCACGCGGCTCGGTGACGACGGAGCGCTCGTGCGGCGCCACCACTTCCCGCACCTGCCCGCCGGCCGCACGTCGTCGGTGGGGCGCTTCGCCGACGCCTGGCCCGATCTCGAGGCCCTGCGCGTGCCGATCCTGCTCGTCCGCGGCGACCGCGGGTACGTCTCGCCGAAGCTGCACGCCGCGTTCGCCGAGCGGCTGCCAGAGGCCGAGATCGTGACGGTCACCGCACGGCACGCGGTGCAGAACCAGGCGCCCCTCGAACTGGCTTCGGCGATCCGGGCATGGGCCGCACGTCACGGATTGTTGCACCGGATCGATGAACCGTCGCGGGACCGTACCGGCCCCCGGTAACCTCGTGCGAGCGCGAGCTGTGACCATCGCCCTCGCGTCCGGAAGGAACCCACACCCCATGAGTCCGCTCCTGTCCCGCCGTACCGCCCGGGCTGCGCGCACCACGCGCCTCGGACGTGCTGCCCTCGCCGCCACCGCGGTCGCCGTCGTCTCCGCCCTCGCGCTGACCGGCTGCTCCGGCTCGTCGAACGAGGACGGCGGCGCCGACGCCACCGTCCGCGTCGGCCTGGTGCTCGAACCGACCAGCCTCGACATCCGCACGCAGTCCGGTGCAGCGCTCGACCAGGTGCTCATCGACAACGTGTACCAGGGGCTCGTCGGCCGGACCGCCGACGGCGACATCCGCGACGTGCTGGCCTCCGAGCACGAGGTCTCCGACGACGGCCTGACGTACACGTTCACGCTGCGCGACGGCATCACCTTCCAGGACGGCAAGGACGTCACCGCGGCCGACGTCGTGTGGTCGCTGGAGCAGGTCAAGTCGAACGAGACCTACGTCGACTCCGCCAAGCTCGCGGGCGTCACCTCGATCACGTCACCGTCGACCGGTGTGGTCGAGCTCAAGCTGGCGAAGCCCGACTCGGACCTGCTCTGGAACCTGACCGGCCGCTCCGGGCTGGTGCTCGAGAAGGCCGCGACGAACGACCTGTCGGACACCGCGAACGGCACCGGCCCGTACGAGGTCGCGAGCTGGAAGCAGGGCGACTCACTCACCTTCGACCGCAACGACGACTACTGGGGCACGAAGGCGAAGGTCGCGAAGATCGTCTTCCGGTACATCACCGACCCGTCGACGGCCGTCAACGCCATGGCGAACGGCGACCTCGACGTCCTCAACCCGGTCGACGGAACGCTCAAGAGCCAGCTCGATGGCAACTCGGACATCGCGCTGCACTCCGGCAAGACGACCGACAAGTACACGCTCGCGTTCAACGACCAGAAGGCGCCGTTCACCGACAAGAAGGTGCGCCAGGCGATCCGGCAGGCGATCGACCCGAAGGCCCTCATCAAGGCCATCGGTGGCACGGGCGTCGAGCAGGGCGGCCCGATCCCGGAGCTCGACCCCGGGTACGAGGACCTGACCGACATCGACGCGTACGACCCCGACAACGCGAAGCAGCTCCTCGCCGCCGCCGGTCAGGAGAACCTCAAGCTCACGCTGACGTACGCGAACATCTACCCGGCGACCATCGGCGACGTGCTCAAGTCGCAGCTCGCCGACGTCGGGATCACCCTGACCGTCAAGCGTGTCGACTTCGCCACCTGGCTGTCGACGGTGTTCCAGGCGCCGAAGTCGGGTGAGCGCGACTTCGACCTGTCGATGGTGGACCACGTCGAGGCCCGCGACTTCGGCAACTGGGCGAACCCCGACTACTACTTCGGGTACGACAACGCCGAGGTGCAGTCGCTGTACGCCGAGTCGATCGCGGCCACCGACGAGGACGCCAAGGTCGACGCCCTGCGGAAGGCAGCGAAGATCGTGAGCGAGGACGCCGCCGGCGAGTGGCTCTACACGGCCACCGAGATCACCGCCGTGCGCACCGGCGTGACGGGCTTCCCGGTCGACGGCGGCAACTCACGACTCGACCTGTCGAAGCTCGCCGTCAAGTGAGACGACCCGCGCCCGGGGCTCCGAGCACGTGACCCGGTTCCTGGTCGGCAGGCTGCTGCTGTTCGTCGTCGGGCTGCTCGTCGCGAGCGTCATCATCTTCGCGACCCTGCGGGTGCTGCCCGGCGACGTCGCACAGGTCGTCGCCGGCACCCAGTCGACCCCGGCGCAGGTCGAGCAGCTCCGGCAGCAGCTCGGCCTCGACCGGCCCGTCGTGGTGCAGTACCTCGACTGGATCGGCGGGGTGTTCCGCGGCGACCTCGGCCGGTCCCTGGTGACCAACGGGCAGGTCGCGCCGGAGATCGCGCAGAAGCTGGCGATCACGCTGCCGCTCGCGGGCATGTCACTCGTCACCGCGCTCGTGATCGGCGTCCCCCTCGGGGTCGTCGCCGCGGTGCTCCGCCGTCGACCGGGCGGCGCCGTCATCGGGTTCGTGGCGCAGGCCGTCGCCGCGATCCCGGTCGTCTGGGCCGGCATGCTGCTCGTCGCGCTGTTCGCCGTCACGCTGCACTGGCTGCCGACACAGGGCTTCCCGCTCGACGGCTGGTCCGAGCCGGGGCGTGCGTTCGCGTCGCTCGTGCTGCCCGCCCTGACCATCGGCGCGGTCGAGGGCGCCGTCATCCTGCGCTTCACCCGGTCCGCGACGCTGTCGGTGCTCGACGCCGACCACGTCCGCACCGCGGCCGCGATCGGGCTGACGCGCACGCAGGCGTTGCTCCGGCACGGGCTGCCCTCGGTCGCCCTCACCGTGCTCGCCGTGCTCGGGGTGCAGATCGCCGGGCTGCTGGTCGGGGCCGTCGTCGTCGAGCAGCTGTTCTCGCTGCCCGGGGTCGGTCGCATGCTCGTGACCGACGTCGGTCGCCGCGACGTCACCAAGGTGCAGTCCGAGCTGCTCGTGCTCACCGGGCTCGTGCTGCTGGTCGGCTTCGCCGTCGACGTCGTGCACCGCGCCCTCGACCCACGCCAACGCGAGGTGTCCGGATGATCCGCCGCCTGCTCTCCCGCCCCACCGGGGTCTTCGCCGTCGTCGTGCTCGGCCTGCTCGTGGTGCTCGCCGCCGTGTCGCTCGTGTGGACGCCGCAGGACCCGTTCCGCGCCGATCCGTTCCACCAGTGGGAGGGCCCGAGCGCGGCGCACTGGTTCGGCACCGACGCCGCCGGTCGCGACATCGCGAGCTACCTGCTCGCCGGCACCCGCACCACGGTGCTCGTCGCCGTCGGGGCCGGGGTGATCGCGAGCGTCATCGGCATCGTCCTGACCGCGATCGGGTCGCTCACCGCCCGCTGGGTGCGCGAGGGCACGGCCGTCCTGCTCGACATCCTGGTGGCGTTCCCGACCCTGCTGACCGCGATGCTGCTGACCGCGGTGTTCGGTGGGTCGCTCGGGGTCGTCATCGTGAGCGTCGGACTGTCCTTCGGCGTCACGATCGCTCGGGTCGCCCGCGGCGAGATTCGCCGAATCGCCCGCAGCGACTACGTCACCGCGGCCCGGGCCTCCGGTGTCGGTGGTGTCGGGGTGCTGTTCCGCCACCTGGTGCCGAACGCCGCGCCGCTGTTCACCGTGCAGCTCTCGCTCGCGATGGCCACCGCGGTCCTCGCCGAGGCCGGGCTGTCGTACCTGGGCTACGGCGCGGGGTCGGACACGGCGTCGTGGGGCAACCTGCTCTCCGACCTGCAGACCTACATCGGCGTGCACCCGTGGAGCGCCACCTGGCCGGGAGCCGCGATCGCGCTGGTCGTCGCCGCGCTCTCCCTGCTCGGTGACGCGATCCGCGACGCCACCGACCCGCGGTTGACGACGAACGACCGCGCAGCGGGCGGCGACCGTCGCACCGACCCGGCCACGACCACCCCGGGGGTGACCGCATGACCGACCGCAGCCACAGCCGCAGCGACACCGGCAGCCACAGCGACACCGGCCCCGGCGGGCTCGCGGTGGTGGGGCTCTCCGTCCGCATCGCGGGGCGGACGATCCTCGACGACGTGACGTTCACCGTGCCTCCCGGCGAACGCGTGGGCGTGATCGGCGCATCCGGATCCGGCAAGTCCATGACCTCGCTCGCCCTGATGGGCCTGGAGCCCGCCGGCGCGACCGTCACCGGCAGCATCCGCCTGGACGGCACCGAACTCGTCGGCCTGACCGACCGGGAGCGCGCGGAGCACCGCGGATCCGGCATCGGCATGGTGTTCCAGGAGCCCGGCACCGCCCTCGACCCGCTGCGCCGCGTCGGCGCGCAGATCGCGGAGCCGCTGCGCCTGCACCGCGGACTCGACCGGCGGGCGGCACGCGCCGCGGCGACCACCCTGGCGGCGGACGTCGGACTGCCGGACCCGGAGTCGCTGCTGCGGCAGTACCCGCACCAGCTGTCCGGCGGGCAGCGTCAGCGGATCTGCATCGCGATGGCGATGGCCGGGCAGCCCGCGTACCTCGTGGCCGACGAGCCGACCACGGCGCTCGACGTCACGACCGAGGCGCGGATCCTGGACCTCTTCGAAGGACTACCGGCCGGCATGGTCTTCGTCACGCACGACCTCGCCGTGCTCGCGCGGATCGCCGACACCGCCGTCGTGCTCGACGGCGGACGGGTCGTCGAACAGGGCTCGGTCGCGTCCCTGCTCGCCGCACCGCAGCACCCCGCGACCGTCGCGCTCGTCGACGCCGCGCGCGCCACCGCCCGTCGTGCCCGTCCGTCCGGAGGCTCCGTATGACCGCCATCCTCGAGGGGGTCGGGCTGCACCGCACCTACCGGCTCCCCCGCCGGGGGCCCTTCGAACCGGGCCCCGTCCGCACCGCCGTCGACGGCGTCGACCTGACGGTCGCCCCCGGCCAGCGGCTCGGGATCGTCGGCGAATCGGGGTCCGGCAAGTCCACCCTGGTGCGGCTGCTCGCCGGCCTGGAGGCACCTTCCGCGGGTTCCGTGACCGCCTCCGGTCGTCCGGTGGTGGCGTCCGGTTCCGCGGCCGCGATGCGCTGGTTCCGTCGCGAGACCGGGGTGGTGTTCCAGGACCCGTACGCGTCCCTCGACCCGCGGATGCGCGTCGGCGCGATCGTCGGCGAACCGCTGCGGGCGCTCCGGATCGACGGGGACCACCGGGTGCTGGTGCGCGACGTGCTGGATCGGGTCGACCTGCCGGCGGATGCTGTCGACCGGTACCCGCACGAGTTCTCCGGCGGGCAGCGGCAGCGCTTCGCGATCGCCCGGGCCGTGGTGCACGGGCCGCGGATCCTGTTCGGCGACGAGCCGATGAGCGCCCTCGACGTGGTGGTGCGGGCACGGGTCATCGAGCTGTTCCGCTCGCTCGCCGACGACCTCGGGCTGACCCTGGTGCTGGTGTCGCACGACATCGGTGTTGTCCAGCGGCTGTGCGACACCGTCGCGGTGATGTCGGCCGGGCGCATCGTGGAGCACGGGCCGGTGTCGGTGCTCGATGCGCCGGCGCACCCGGTGACGCGGGCGCTGGTGGAGGCTGCGCCGACGCTGCCGTAGGGGCGGGGCGGGGCGGGGCGGGCGGGGCGGCACGCGATTCGCGACATCCCACGAGTCGATCAACGCGTGGCCTGTCGGAACATGCACACGCACCGCATGCACGTGCATGATGCGACGATCCACGAGGTGATCGACGCGTGCTTCGTCGGAACATGCACACGCACCCACCTCGCTCCCAGCACATCGGCCTGGGGTGTGCGACTCCTGTTCGACTGGGCGGGACTCCTTGCCCACTGAGCGGGACGCCGCGACGATCGACCTGCACCGATCGCTTCTCGAAGGGGAGAACGCATGAGCAAGTCGCACGACATCACCAGGCGCACGGCACTCGGACTCGGCATCGTCGCCACCGCATCGGCAGCGAGCGGGGTGCTCGGCAGCACACCGGCGAGTGCCCACGGCCGCGCCCACCCCGGCGCAGGCGCAGGCCCCGCCGGCCCCGGCCCCGGCCACCCCGGTCGCCCGCACCTCGCCGCCGCGGTCGAGCGGGAGTTCGCCGCCGACACCACCACGGTCCTGCGGAACCCGCTCAACGGCTGGGCGCTGTACGGCTCGTCGGCACCGCCCGCGAACTACTGGACGCAGTACGACGACGTCCCGCTGCCCGACGGCACCACGGTCACGGTGTCCGACCACGCCTCGGTCATGTACATGCGGGTCTCGTGGACGATCCTCGAGCCGTCCGAGGGCGTGTACGGCTGGGACACGAACGCGGCGTTCGCGGGCATCCTCGCCGAGGCCCGTCGCCGTGGGCTGCGGCTGGCCTTCCGCGTCGTGGTGGACAGTCGCGACAAGTCGTCGGACTTCACGCCCGCGTGGGTGCGTGCCGCCGGGGCCGCCGGGTACGAGACGCAGACCGGCAGCAAGACCGTGTGGAGTCCGTACCCGGACGACCCGGTGTTCCAGGCGAAGTACGCCGCGTTCGTCGCGGCCTTCGGCAAGCAGTACGACGACCCGGCCACGACGGACTTCATCGACGGGTACGGGCTCGGCAAGTGGGGTGAGGGCCACTCGATGCTGTACCAGGACGCCGCGAACCGCGAGCCGGTGTTCGACTGGATCATCGACCTGTACCAGGAGCACTTCACCCGGGTGCCGCTGGCGTTGAACTACCACCGGATGATCGGGGGCCCGAAGGACTGGGGCGCCCCGGACCCCGAGAGCGAGCGGATGCTCGACGGCGCGTACGAGAAGGGCTACGTCCTGCGCCACGACGCCTTCGGCATGACCACGTACTACGCGGACTGGGAGAAGTCGATGGCCGCGAAGTGGCGGTACCGGCGGCCGATCATCATGGAGGGCGGGTGGGTCACGGCCCAGCACGACGTCACGCAGGACCCGCGCGGGTACGTGACGACCGCCGACGTCCGTCAGGGCGAGTTCGACGACTCGGTCGAGGCGCACGTGAACATGATGGACCTGCGGAACGGCGAGGCCCTGTCGTGGTTCGCGGCGCAGACCTTCCCGTTGACGCAGCGGTTCGACGCCGAGGGTGGCTACCGCCTGCACCCGTCGCGCGTGGTCGTGCCCGGTTCGGCGTCCGCCGGCGCGACGGTCGACGTCACGCACGAGTGGACGAACACCGGGTGGGGCTACCTGCCCGACAACCTGCCGGTGTGGAACGGCAAGTACAAGGCGGCGGTCGCGTTGCTCCGTGCGGACGGCAGCGTGGCGGGGACGTTCGTGGACAGCGCGTCCGATCCGTCGAAGTGGTTGAAGGGGTCGCCGACGTCGTACGCGTTCCGTCCGTCGCTGGCCGGCGTCGCGGCGGGTGCGTACCGGTGGGGCATCGCGATCGTCGACACCACCGCGGGCAACGCCCCCGGCATCGAGCTCGGTGCGCAGGGCACGCAGCAGGCGGGCTGGCTGGTCGTCGGCGACGTCACCATCGCCTGAGACGCGACTGCCTGGAGGCCCGGTGCCGGCCCACGAGACCGGCACCGGGCCTCCAGGCAGTCGCCCCCACCCCGTCAGCGCAAGTGGAACGTCAGCGCAGGAGGAACGCGAGGGCGCGCGTCAGGAACGCGCGGTGCTCCGGCGACGCGAACGACGCGGCGGAGTGGCCGAGCGCGTCGTAGACGGTGGTGCCGCCGCCGGGTCGTTCGTGCACCCAGGCGAGCGGGTGCCGCTCCCCCTCGTGCTCGTGGTCGAGCAGGACCCGCACCGATGGCGAGACCCGCAGGTGCGTGTAGCGCTCGTCCTCCAGGGTGAAGTCCGGCAGGCCGGCGGTGATCGGGTGCGCCGCGTCGACCACCCGGACGGTCGCGGGCCCGAACGGCGGGTGCATCGTCGTGCCGCGCTCCCACACCCCGCCGAGGGCACGTTCCCAGTGCGGGTCGTCGGCGAACGACGTCGCGGCGACGTGCAGCACGAGCAGGGGCACGTCGCTCGCGAGCAGGCGGTGGAAGCCGGCCCGGGCGTCGGCGAGCGGGACGGGGCGGTCGTCCCGGGGCAGCCCGACGTCGACGACGACGAGTGACGGCAGGGGTCCGGTCGCGAAGGCGGCCAGGGCGGTGTCGACGTCCTCCGGTTGCTCGAGGGCGACGCCGGCCGACGCAGCGAGCGCCGTGACCGCGGCGTTCGTCTCGGCGAAGGGGTGCCACGGGTCGGTCCAGCGTCCGGAGCCGCCGAGCAGGACCGCGCTCACGGTGTCGCCCGGGTCACGGTGAGCGCGTGGTCGCCGTCGGCGGACGCCTGCCGCGCGACGAGCCGCACACGGTGCACCGCCGGGCCCCAGACCCGCTCGAGCTTCGCGTCGTCGACGTCCCGCCGCTCGACGTGCACCGCGAACCGTTCGGTGTCGACGGACAGCTGGGCGGGGCCGACGCGCAGCCCGCCGTCGACGGGCACGGGTTCGTCGCGGGTCATGAGCACCAGGGTCATCGTGCCGGGCTCCGCGAACGTCCAGGTGTCGCGGACGACCACGCGTGCGGCGGCGCGGTCACGGGGCACCGCCCGGTCGAGTGTCGCGGTGCGGTGGAGCGATCGCAGTCCGCCGGTCGCCGGGTACGCGGCGGTCAGGTCGGCGGACCACGACGCGACGTCGCCGTCGTCCTCGAACACCGTGCCGGTCGCGCGGAACGCGGCACCCTCGTGTTGTTCGACGCCGTTCGGCAGCGGGACGGTGTGCCAGGCACTCCGCATCGTCCAGATGCCGTAGCGGTGCTCCGGCATGAACGTCTCGCGGCGGTACACGCCCACCCCGACGTCGATGAGCACCGGTTCGCCGTCGAGCGAGACGATCACCCCGCCGGCGTCGTTGTGGTTGTGGCTGACGTCGTTGTGCCCGCCCTTCACCGCGAGGACGAACCCGTCGGTCGCGCCGTCGTGGGCGCGGGCGACGGCGACCTCGGTGCCGGGCAGCCACAGCGACGCGGGCATCCCGGGCTCGGCCGGGCCGTCGGTCCACGAGGGGTCCCGCAGTTCGGCGAGCGTCCGACGGAACAGCGCGGCGAGCTGCCCATCGAACCGCAACGCGTGCTGCCGGCCCATCCACCGGGCGTGCCGCACGACCCGGTCGTCGTCGACGCGCTCCCCGAAGCGGGCGAGCAGGTCCCAGTTCGCGTTCTCGGCCAGCGCCGGGGAGCCGTCGGAGTGGTTGACCTGCGTCGCGGCGCCGATCTGCATGCCCATCGGGAACCGGGCCATCGCGGCGACCGGCTCGACCGAGAAGCCGTCGAACGCGCCACCGGTGAGCTCCTCGACCAGGTCCAGGGCCTCGAACAGGGTCGCGCCGGCCCACCACCAGTACGTGGCACCCTCGTCGCAGCTGCCGTCGGCGTCGTAGCCGGCGCGGAACCGGTCGAGGATCACGAGCGCACGGTCGATCGTCGCGGCGAGGCGATCGCGGTCGGGCTCGACCACGGCGGCGCACACGAGCACGTTCGACACGATCCACGGCGCCCAGTTGTTCGGCGGCTCGTCGACCCCGTGCCAGAAGTACACCTGCTGCTCCCACGGGTCGAGCACGCGGCGGCGGATCTCGTGGTGGACGTGCGCGCGGATGCCGGGGCGGTCCTGCTCGAGGCGCTCCCCCGCGATCGCGTCGATCGCCGCGAGCATGCCGCCGACGTAGGCGTCGGACAGGTCGAGCACGTCCCGACCGGGCACGGGCAGGAACGGCCGGCTGCCGTCCTCGGGCAGCGCGTAGTGCGACGGCAGGCACCAGGCGCGCAGCTCCAGGATCCGCCAGACCTGGTCGCCGAGCACGTCCGCCCACTCGGCGTCGCCGGTCACGCCGAGTGCCAGGGCCGCGGTCGCGGCGGACTCGAGCAGGTTCCGCTGGGCCCGCTCGTACGGCTGGCGGTTCCCGTCGCGACTGTACGTCGCCCACAGGGCGAGGGTCGGGAAGGTGACCGCCGCGGCGGCGCGACGGTCGTGCGCGACCGCGAGCAGGGCCTCCCGGTCGGCGTCCGCGACGTGCGCCCACGCCGGGCGGTCGCTGACGGGAGGCGCGGGTCGCCACGTGCGCGGACGGAGCGCCGCGCGCGCTGCCGGGGTGAACCGGTCGGTGAAGGACGGGGCGTCGACGGTGACGGTCATGGGGTGGGTCTCCGGGTGGTGACGGTGGTGGACGGGTGCTGGCGGGCCTCAGGCCTGGACGGCGAAGCCGTCGGGGACGATGGGGTCGGTGAACGCGCCGGTGGCCGCGAACGCGATGGTCTCGCGCACCGCGTTGTCGGCGAGCCGACGCAGCTCGTTGCCCAGGGACCCGGCGATGTGCGGCGTGATGAAGGTGTTCGGCGTCGACCGCAGTCGGGCGTCCGGTGGCAGGCGTTCCGGCTCGGTGACGTCGAGGACGGCGGCCAGGTCGCCGCGGTCCAGGCGGTCGGCGAGGGCGTCCTGGTCGACGATCGCCCCGCGCGCGGTGTTCACGAGCGTGGTCCCCGGCCGCATCCGACCGATCACGGCACGGTCGACGAGCCCCCGCGTCGACGGCAGCAGCGGCGCGTGCAGGGTGACGACGTCGCTCGAGGCGGCGAGGGTGCCGAGGTCGACGGCGGTGACGCCGAGCAGCGCGGCCTCGGCGTCGTCCAGGTACGGGTCGCTCACGAGCACGCGGACGTCGTAGTCACGGAGCCGTTCGATGACGGCCCGCCCGACGCGCGAGGCACCGACGACACCGACGGTCACGCCGTGCATGCCGACGACCGGCCACGAGCCCTCGACGTCGACCGGGGTCTCGTCCGAACGCAGCGCGGCGGCGCTGGCGAAGGCCCGCTTGGCAGCGAGCACGATCACCGCGACCGTGAACTCGGCGACCGGGACGGCGTTCGCGGCGGCACTCGACGCCACGGCGATCCGTCGCTCCCACACGTCGGTGTCGACGACGGGCTTGACCGACCCGGCGGAGTGCACGACAGCGCGGAGACGCGGCATCCGGTCCAGACGGTCCGCGGACAGCACGGGGCTGCCCCACCCGGTGACGAGCAGCTCGGCGTCGGCGAGCAGCGGGAGGTCGCACGGGTCGTCCGGGTCGAGCGGACGGTCGGCGACCAGCCGGACGGCCTCGGAGGCGTGCAGGGCGGCGAGGTCGCCGGGGTCGAACACCCGGGTGAAGGTCGTCTCGGGCATCACGAAGGCGACGGGGACGGGCGAGCGGTGCGCGTGGCCGCGTGGGGCGGGGGGCACGGGCACCGCCGGGGGCGCGGGCTGCGCTCGGGGCGCGGGCTGCGCTCGGGGCGCGGGCTGCGCTCGGGGCGTGACGGGGCGTGACGTCATCGTCGGACGGTTCCTCTCCGGGGGTACGGCGTCCCCATGCCAGCGTTCGGCGGTGTGCGGAGTCAAGCCGCGGGGCGCAAACGCTCACGAAGTGAACACGACGGGCGCGCGGATCGCGCGGATCGCGCGCCGGCCGCTCACGGACCGGGGACGACCGCCGCGGTCGACGCCCGCACGCTCAACGTCGGCGCCAGGGTCATGTGCCGACGGGCGAAGCCGACCTGCGCCGTCGCCGAGATGCGCTCGAAGCACATCGTGGCAGCGAACCGGCCGACGTCGTTCTTCGGGGGCGCGACCGCGGTGAGCGGCACCCCGGCGAGCGCCGCGACCTCGTCGTCGTAGGCGACCACGGACAGGTCGTCCGGGATCGACAGGCCCATCTCGGTGACGGTCTCGACGAACTCGACGGCGTACTGGTCGGAGTGCACGAAGACTGCGGTGGTCCCGGTGGCGAGGCAGCGCTCGATGAAGGCCCTGGTCGTGGCGCCCACGCCCTGGTCGTCCGGGATGACCTGGACCGGGGCGCCGGGGTCGAGGCCGAGTTGCCGGACGGCGCGGTCGTACCCGGTGCGGAGCTGCGGGGTGGTCGGGGTGTCGAACACGGCCATGCCGATGCGACGGTGCCCGAGTTCGGCGAGGTGGCGGACCGCGATGCCGGCACCGGACTCGTGGTCGCTGCGGACGGACTCGAGCGCGGAGCCGACCGGGGCCTCGACCACGGAGCGTTCGACCACGACGACGGGCATCGGTGCGTGGTCGAGGAGCTCGAGGGTCGTGAAGGCGTCGGCGACGGTGGTGGTGACGAGCAGCCCGTCGACGCCGGCGGCGATGAGGCGTTCGACCTGCTGGCGTTCGCGGGCGGGTTCGTAGCGGGAGACGCCGAGCACGACGCGGCCGCCCAGGGCCTCGGTCCGTTCGGCGACGCCGGCGACGATCTTCGGGAAGTAGTAGCCGGGGTCGGGGACCACGAGCCCGAGGGTGAAGAGCGCGCCGCTGCCGTCGGTGGTGTCCCGGTCGGGGCGGGGTGCGGGTCGGTGCGGTGCGCCCGCGGTGGGCAGGGTCTCGACGGAGACGGCGCCGCCGTGCACGCGCCGGAGCACGCCGCGGTCGGCGAGTTCGGACAGGTCGCGGCGGACCGTCATGGCCGAGATCCCCTCGCGCTCGGCGAAGTCCGAGGCGGACAGGGTCCCGTGCACGCGGAGCTCGGCGAGGATCCGTTCGTGGCGTCTGGTCGGGTGCATCGTCGCTCCCAGTGTTCGATTCGTGTGCGGGTGAATACCGCGGCTTGACCGTCATCATACGGACGCCACAGGATGACGAAACCCCCAGCCACGTGAGCAAAGGAGCCACATGAGCGCGACGCTGGTCGATCCGACCACCGAGCCCCGGACCACCCGGTCCGGCGGCGCCCCGGCCCCGCGGAAGGTCCCGTTCCTCGCTCGGCTGCGGCGCGACTACCCGCTGCTGCTCATGGTGGCGCCGGCGGTGGTCCTGCTGCTGCTGTTCGTGTACGTGCCGATGATCGGCAACGTCATCGCGTTCATGGACTACCAGCCGTACATCCCGATCGCCCAGAGCCCGTGGGTCGGGTTCACGAACTTCCAGCTGATGTTCGCCGACCCGGAGTTCTGGCGGGCGACGGTGAACACGCTGGAGATCACGTTCCTGCAGCTCATCCTGTTCTTCCCGGTGCCGATCGCGCTGGCCATCCTCATCCACTCGCTGGTGTGGCCGTGGCTCCGGGCGACCGTGCAGTCGGTGCTCTACCTGCCGCACTTCCTGTCGTGGGTGATCGTCGTGGGGTTCTTCCAGCAGTCGCTCGGGTCCGGCGGTGTGGTCAACCACACGCTGCGGCAGCTCGACATGGGGACCATCGGGGTCATGAGCGACCCGGAGACGTTCAAGCTGCTGCTGACGTCACAGGTGATCTGGAAGGACGCCGGCTGGGGCACGATCATCTTCCTGGCGGCGCTCGCGGCGATCGACGACAACCTGTACGAGGCGGCCGCGATCGACGGGTCGGGAGCGTGGAGCCGGTTCTGGCACGTCACGCTGCCGGGCATCCGTCCCATCATCGTGCTCCTGCTGATCCTGCGGCTCGGCGAGGCCCTGTCCGTCGGGTTCGAGCAGATCATCCTGCAACGGAACGCCGTGGGGGCCGATGCCGCCGAGGTCCTCGACACCTACGTCTACTACCACGGCGTCGTCGACGGGAACTGGTCCACGGGCATCGCGGTCGGTCTGGTCAAGGGCCTGGTCGGGTTCGTCCTCATCATGGCGGCGAACAAGGCCGCCCACATGCTCGGTGAGCAGGGAGTGTATTCACGGTCATGAGCACCATCGCCCGTCCGGTCTGGGCCGGAAAACCCACACCCGTCGTCCTCGCACTCAAGGCCGTCGCGATCGTCCTGATCCTCGCCGTCGTCCTGTTCCCGTTCCTCATCGTCTTCTCGACGAGCGTGTCGAGCCAGGCGGACGTCACCGCTGCCGGCGGCTACGTCGTGTGGCCGAGGTCGTTCGACCTGTCCGCGTACGTGCAGATCCTGTCCGGCGGGGTCGTCACCCGCGCCGTGGTGGTCACGTTGCTCGTCACGGTCGTCGGCACCGTCATCAGTCTGGCGTCGACGGTGCTCGCCGCGTGGGCGCTCAGCCGACAGGGATCGCTGTTCCAGCGGCCGCTGCTGACCTTCGTGCTCATCACGTTCCTGTTCGCGCCGGGGATGATCCCGCTGTACCTGATGGTGAAGCAGCTCGGACTCCTCGACAACTACTGGGCGCTGATCCTGCCGAGCGCGTTCAGCGTGTTCAACATGGTCGTCGTCCGCGGCTTCATGATGAGCATCCCGCAGGAGCTCATCGACAGCGCGAAGATCGACGGCGCCGGCGAGTTCCGCATCCTGTGGCAGCTCGTCCTGCCGCTGTCCCGCGCGGTCATCGCCGTCGTCGGCCTGTTCTACGCCGTCGGCTACTGGAACGCGTTCTTCAACGCGCTGCTCTACCTGTCGGACTCGACGAAGTGGACGCTGCAGCTGGTGCTGCGCACCTACGTCCTGCAGGGCTCCAGCCTGGTGTCCGGCGCCGGGTCCGACGCCTCGATGCAGCCGCCGGCGGAGTCGATCCAGATGGCCGTCGTGATGATCGCGATCATCCCGATCCTCGCCGCCTACCCCCTGGTGCAACGCCACCTCACCAAGGGCGTCCTGACGGGCGCCGTCAAGGGCTGACACGGCCCCACCACCCCACTGCCACCCGACGCTTCAAGGGAGAAGCCATGACCGACACCACCACCGGCGGCCTCAGCCGCCGGACCCTCATCTCCGGCGCCGCCTTCGGCCTCGTCGCCCTCGGCGCTGCCGGCAGCCTGACCGGGTGCTCCACCGGCGGCAACGCCGCGACCATCTCGGACCAGGTGGCGGCGCTGCCGACCTACGTCCCCATCACCAAGGGGCCGAAGCCCGACCTGCCCGGCAACGGCGTCGTCCAGCCCGTGTACTACTCGTACCCGCAGGACAGCGAGCTCTTCACCTCGGTCACCGGCAAGGTCGGCGACGGCGAGAAGACCACCGGGTTCGTCGTGACCTACGCGGCGCCGCCGCCGGCGCAGAACTCGTTCCTCGACTACGTCGGCGGCCTGACGGACACCGAGTACGACCTGACGTTCGTGCCCGGCGACTCGTTCGCCGCGAAGTTCGCGACGATGACCGCCGGCAACGACATCCCGGGCATCGTCGAGTTCCTGACGTTCGCGATGCCGCCCCGGTTCCCGCAGCTGCTCGACGCGAAGTTCGCGGACCTGTCGGAGCACCTCTCCGGCGACGCCGTCAAGGACTACCCGAACCTGGCGAACATCCCCACCGCGTCGTGGCGGAGCGCCCGCATCAACGGGAAGATCTACGGCGTCCCCGAACACCGGCCGCCGTTCGGGTCGGTGATGATCTGCCGCCCCGACCTCATCGAGCAGCTGACGGGCGCAGCACCGGCCCCGAAGGACAAGGACGAGTTCACCGAGCTGTGCACGGCCGTCACCGACGCCAAGGCCGGCCGGTACGCGATCGCCGGCCAGGGCGGGGCGAGCGGAGTCGACTGGGCGTACGACTTCATCGGCGCCACCTTCGGCGTGCCGAACCAGTGGGCGATGTCGAAGGGCGGCGAACTCACCCACAAGAACGAGACCGACGCGTGGCTCGAGACCCTCGCCTACGTCAAGAAGCTCTGGAACCTCGGCGTCTTCCACCCGGACACCCCGAGCCTCGAGAGCGCGAAGGCGAAGACGTACATCAACAACGGCACCGTGCTCATGCACCTCGACGGCATCTCCGCCCTACTCGACGTGTCGATGCCGAAGGGGATCGTCACGGGCGGCATCGTGCCCTTCGGAGCGACGGGTGGCCCCGGTGCGAACTACCAGGGCACGTCGAGCTTCTCGTTCGCCGCCCTGAAGAAGACGACGCCCGAACGCATCAAGGCCCAGCTCCGGCTCATCGACTACCTCTCCGCACCGTTCGGGTCGAAGGAGGCGTTCACGCTGACCCACGGCGAGAAGGGCGTCCACCACACCGGCAGCGGCCCGGACGCGACGCTGACGAAGGCCGGCGAGCAGACCATCAACGCCAGCGCGCTGTACCGCCTCGGCGCCGGCCCGCAGGTGCTGAACACCGCGGTCCGCATCGACGAGCAGCTGCGGCAGTCGCACCAGTACCAGACCAAGACGCAGGACATGCTCGTGAAGAACCCGGTGGACGGCTTCTACTCCCCCTCGGCCGCGGCGACGGCGTCGGCGAGCAGCGCGTTCAACAGCGTGTGCAACGACTACGTGCTCGGGTGGACGAACCTGGCGAAGGTGAAGGCCGCGCGGGCGACGTGGGTGTCGGCCGCCGGGGACAAGATGCGCCGCGAGTACTCCGAGGCGATCGAGAAGCAGAGCTAGCCCGGGCGGCGGCTCGCACGCGTTCTGCGACGTTCCACCAGTCGATCACCGGGTGCTTCGTCGCAGCATGCACACGCATCCGATGCACGTGCATGGTGCGACGTTCCACGAGTCGATCGACGCGTGGATCGTCGGAACCTGCACACGCGTCGACCCCCGCGCAGGCGGTCAGGCGGTCCAGGCAGCCGGGTGCCGCCGCTGCCAGCGCAGCCGCCGCTCGAGCTGGGCCCCGATCGCGAGCAGCACCCGCTCGCCCCCGGGACGCCCGATCAACTGGACGCCCATCGGCAGGCCGCCGCCGTCCGGGTGGTCGTCGGCGGTGACCCCGACGGGCAGGGTGATCGCGGGCAGCCCGGCCACGTTCGCCATCGAGGTCCACGGCGAGTACGCGCACTGGCGGCGGAAGTCCTCGTCCGGGTCGTCGCCGTACCAGCCGAGCGGCCGCGGGGTCAGTGCGAGGGTCGGTGACAGGACGGCGTCGAACCGGTCGAACGCACCGATCAGCGTCGCCGAGAACGTGTCGAGCACGGTCATCGCGTCGAGCACCTGCGTGCCGGTGAGCCGCTGTCCCCGCTCCACGAGCCACGCCACCAGCGGCGTGAGCGCCGTCAGGTCGATGCCGGGGACCATCGGCAGCCGCGCCGCGGAGCTCTCCCACGCCACCCGGAACGCGTCGGCGTACGGCGCCCGCGGCATCTGCACGTCCTCGACGCCGTGCCCCAGTTCGCCGAGCACCCGCACAGCGGTCTCGACGGCAGCGCGCGCCGCGGGGTCGACCACGACGTCGACGGTGTCGTCCCACGGTGAGCCGTCGAGCAGCCCGACGACGAAGCGTCCCTCACCGCGGACGGCCGCCGCGGTGAACGGGCCGTCACCGCGCGACGGCGTGACCAGGGCGTACGGCGACGGTTCCGGCAGGCCGGTCGGCGCGACGAGGGCGTCGAGCAGCATCCCTGCGTCCGCGACGGACCGGGTCAGCGGCCCGGCGACGGAGAGCCCGCCGACACCGGAGCGACCGGGCATCGACGGCACCCGCCCGCGGCTCGGCTTCAGGCCGACGAGTCCGGTCGCGGCGGCCGGGATCCGGACCGATCCCCCGCCGTCGGACCCGACGGCCGCGGGCAGCAGCCCGGCCGCCACGGCGACCGCCGCCCCGCTCGACGACCCCCCGGGCGCGCGGGTCGTGTCGTAGGGGTTCCGCGTCACGCCGAACCGCGTCTCCGACGACGAGGACATCCCGAACTCCGGCGACGCCGTCTTGCCGAGGCTCACCGTGCCGGCGGCGTCGAGCGCCGCGACGAGCGGGTGGTCGGCCCCGGCAGGGCGCTCCGGCAGACTCGCGGTGCCGGAGCGCGTGGGGACCCCGGCGCGGTCGTACAGGTCCTTGTCGGCGGACGGGAGGCCCCACAACGGTCTGGACGTCGGCACCAGGTGCCCGAGACGGTCGGCTCTCGTGCGCGCGGCGGTCGCCGTGACCGTCACGAACGCACCGAGGGCCGGGTCGAGGCGCTCGATGCGGGCGAGGTAGTGCTCCGTCACCTCGAGCGCGGTCGCCTCCCCCCGGCGGATCCAGTCCCAGAGTTCCTGCGCGGCGAGGTGGTGGAGTTCGAACACGGTTCCCGAGCCTAGGCGGCGACGGTGCCGGTCGTGCTTCAGTGCTGGTCGTACGTCAGTGCTGGCCGTACGTCAGTGCTGGTCGTACGCGTAGAAGCCGCGGCCGGTCTTCACGCCCAGGTGCCCCACGTCGACGTACTGCCGGAGCAGCTGCCGCGGACCCTCGGGCAGATGCGGGTCCTCCGCCGCGTAGTGCTCCTCGATGTCCAGGACGACGTCGAGCCCCACCTGGTCCATCATCCGGAACGGCCCCGCGGGCGAACCGGTGTTCACGGCGAACATGGCGTCGACGTCCTCCGGCGTGGAGACCCCGTCGGCGACGACGGCCAGGGACTCGCGCTTGATGGCCGCCCAGATGCGGTTGAAGATGAACCCGGTCGACTCCTTGCGGGCGACGAACGGCCGGACGCCGTAGGTCGGCAGGACCTCGAGCAGCAGGTCGATGACCGCGGGGTCGGTCTCCCCGTCGCTCATCAGGTCGACGGCGTTCTGCGCCGGCGGCATGTAGAAGTGCATGTTCAGCACGCGCTCGGGGTGCTCGACCTCGTCGATCACGAGTCGGCTCGCGTACGACGACGAGTTGCTCGCCAGGATCGTGTCCGCCCCGACGGCGCGGTCGAGCTGCCCGAACACCGTCGTCTTGAGGTCGAGGCGCTCCGGGATCGCCTCGACGACGAGCCACGAACCGGCGACGGCCTCGTCCAGGTCGTCGAACGCGCGGACGGTGCCGACCGCGCCCCCGTCCCGCGCCGCGGCGAGCGCCGGGAGCTCGCGCTCGACGTACTCGACGGCGGCCGTGCGGACCGGCTCGGCGAGGTCGTACACGCGCGACTCGCCGCCGGCGCTGGCGAACACCAGGGCGATGCGACGACCGAGGGTCCCACCGCCGATCACGGTGACGGGTCGGTTGCGGATGTCGGTCGGCAGGGAGAAGCCCATGGTGTCCTTCGTTCTCGGGTGTACGTTCGATACACAACGTACTCAGTACGGAACGTATCGCAACTCGACAAGGAGTTCCCATGCAGGCCTCGGACGTCCTCCGCCACGCCACCACCCCCCTCACCGGGCCGGTCTATCCGCTGCGCCCGACGCGCTTCACCGATCGCGAGTACTTCAACGTCGTGTACCGGACCGACCCCGACGCCCTCCGCGCCGTCGTGCCGGAGCCGCTGCAGGTCGACGCGCCGCTGGTCCGGTTCGAGGTCATGAAGATGGGTGACGTCGACGGCTACGGCCCCTACGTCGAGTCCGGTCAGGCGATCCAGGTCACCCACGACGGCGAGGTCGGCGAGTACCTGCACGCCATGTACCTCGACAACTCCGCGGCGACGCTCGCCGGTCGCGAACTGAGCGCCTACCCGAAGGTGCTCGGGACCCCGGGGTTGCGCGTCGACCAGGGCGCCCTCGTCGGCACGCTCGACCGCGGTGCCGAACGCGTGGCGACGGCGACCATGGCGTACCAGTGGGAACCGATGGACCCGGTCGAGGCCGCGGCGCAGATCACGGTGCCGACCTGGATGGTGAAGCTCGTCCCCGACGTGACGACCCTGGGGCTGCGCGCCGCCGACCTCGTGCGGACCGAGATCACCGACATCGTCGTGAAGGGGGCCTGGACCGGGCCCGCCCGTCTGCAGCTGTTCGAGCACGCCCTCGCGCCGATGGCCGACCTGCCGGTGCTCGAGGTCATCAGCGCCTCGCACGTCCTGACCGACCTGACGCTCGCGCCGGTGCGGTCCGTGCACGACTACCTGGCCGACCCGCGCCGGTCGGACGACGCCTCCTAGGATGAGCCGATGTCCCCACGAGTGAGCGACGACACCGCCGCACCCGCCCGCCCCACCCGGCGGCGCAGCAGCACCCGCGCGGAGCTCGTCCGCGCGGCCGAGGCGCTGTTCGACGAGACCGGCTCGGCCTCGGCCAGCGTCGAGGCGATCGTCGCGCGTGCGGGGTTCACCCGCGGAGCCTTCTACTCGAACTTCGCGACGACCGACGAGCTCTTCTTCGCGGTGTACGAAGCGCAGGAGGCCGTGGTCGTCGAGCGGCTCGAGGACGGCTTCCGGGCCGCGCTCGGCGCGACCGACCCGCAGTCCGTCGACGCGATCGTCTCCGGGGTCCTCGGCGGCCTGCCACCCGAGGGCAAGTGGTACGCGATCCGCTCGGTCCTGCTGTCCCGGGCGCGACACGAACCCGAGCTCCGGGCACTGCTCCGAGCGCACACCGACGCCTTCCACGCGGCACTCGAACCGCTGCTCGTCGAGTCGGTCACGGCACAGGGCCGGCGCCTCACCGTCGCCCCGGACGTCTTCACCCGGGCGGTCGTCGCCGCGCACGTCGGCGCGGTCAGCCAGACGGTGCTGTACGACGACGCCGCGACCATCCGCGTCGCCGCGGTGCGGGGTGCACTCCTCGGGCTCAGCGAGCCCGCGCGCGAGCCCGACGACACCGATGACACCGACGACACAGGAGGTACAGCGTGATCGTCCCCGAAGCCGCGGTCCCGCTGTTCCTGCGGGCCACGCACGCGAACGCGCCGTTCGTCACCGAAGCGGGAGCGCGCCGAGCCGTCCGCCGACAGGCCCTCCGCCCCGAGCCGTTCGGACCACCGAAGCGCCTCCGGCCCGACGTGCGCGTCGACGTCCACCGGCAGGGTGGCACCCCGGTGTACACCGTGACGCCGAGCCGCCAGCCACCGCTCCGCGACGTCGTGTACGTGCACGGCGGCGGGTGGGTCCACGAGATCGCCCCGCAGCACTGGGCGCTCATCGCCCAGCTCGCCGCCGAGGCGCGCGCCACCGTGACCGTGCCGATCTACCGACTCCTGCCGGACGGCAACGCTCGGCAGGCGCACGACCTGGTCCTCGACGTCGCACGCCGCGTCATCGACCGGCGCGGACGGGTGCAGCTGGCCGGTGACTCCGCCGGTGGGCAGATCGCGCTGTCCGTCGCCCAGACCCTGCGCGACCAGGGTGTCCCGTCGCTCCGGACCGTCCTGGTGTCACCGGCGCTCGACCTCGGCTTCTCGAACCCGCGCATCCCCGAGGTGCAACCGAGCGACCCGTGGCTCGGTCGCGACGGGGACCGTGTCCTCGGTCACCTGTGGGCCGACGGCCTGTCGATCGAAGACCCGGTCGTCAGTCCCCTGGCCGGTTCGTTCCACGGCCTCGGCCCGATGCTCGTCCACACCGGGACCCACGACGTGCTGAACCCCGACGCGCACCTGCTCGTCGCGGCCGCCCGGTCCGCGGGCGTGGACGTCACGCTGCGCGAACGCCCCGGCGCCCTGCACGTGTTCCCCCTGCTGCCGACGCGCAGCGGACGAGCAGCACGGCAGGAGATCGTCCGGGCCGTCCGCGGCGCCTGACCGTCAGCGCAGGACCCGGCCGGCGCGCGCCCGAGACGGCCACGGCGGCGGACCGCCGGCCGTCCTGCGCGACGCGGGGCGGACCTCCCGGTCGGACAGTCAGACGCCCAGGTGGGCGGCGAGCACGTCCCGGACGCTCGTCCACCCGTGCGGACCGGAGCGGTCGTCGTCGACGTGGTGGAGCTCGGCCTCACCGCTGAACATGCTCACGAAGTACTGCATGCCCTGCCAGGCCGGGAACGGTTCGGTGTCGTCCTTCGACAGCCGACGGCCGATCCGTGCCATCGCCGACAGCGTGCCGGTCGTCCCCGCCCACTGCAACCGGAACGGGGTGCCGGTCAGCCGGGACATCGTGTCGGCGATCGACCGTGCCGTGACGCGGTCGCCGGCGACCTCGACCACGCGGGGTGCGTCCGCGTCGAGTGCGACGAGCGCCGTCACGCGCGCGACGTCGTCCTTCGTGGTGAAGTCGAGGACCTGGTCGGCCGACGACCAGTAGAGCACCCGCTGGCGGTCGAACAGGATCAGCGGCGCCTGACCGGTGAGCATGTCCGTGAACGCCCCGTTCAGCACCGAGGTCGCACGGATCGGTGCGGCGTCGAGGGCGGCGGCGAACTCGCGGCGGAGCTCGAAGTTCCGGTTCGAGCCGGGCGTGATCGAACGGTAGTCGGCGGCGTAGTCCGAGGGGATGAACCGCGGGACGCCGGCCTGGACCGCGGCGTCGAGCAGGGCGCGCTGGGCGTCCACGATCACGGCGCGGGTGCCGCTGACCGTGGAGACGACGACGTCGACCCCGTCGAGCGCCGTGACCAGCGCCGGTGCGTCCGTGTAGTCCGCGGTGACGACGTCGATGCGGTCGTCGTCGGCGAACTGCCGCTGGGCGCCGGTGCTGGACGGGCGGGTGAGGACGCGGACGCGGGTGTCGTGCTGCAGGAGCTCGCGGACGATGCGTCCGCCGAGGTCTCCGGTGGCGCCGGCGACGAGGACGGTGGTGGTCATGGCCGCCACGCTACGGGTGCGCGGGTGCGGCGGGCACAGGTGCGCTGGCGGCGGCGCCGGTGCGCTGGCGCCGGGTTCTGTGGCCCTATCCTGCGGAGGTGGACACGACTCTCCCCTCCGGCACGACGAAGCGCCGGATCGAGCTCCGGCTCGCTCGCCCCCTGCTCACCTGGTTCGCCCGCCCGACCGTCACGATCGACGGGGTCGGACACCCGGCGCAGTGGGGCACCGGCACGTGGACCGTGGCCGACGACGGCCGGACCGTGATCGGGGTGTACCTGTTCAACCGGGCATGGCGCTTCGGTGCGGCGACGGTGACGGTCGGCGATGCCGAGGTGCTCGAGTACCGCGCGGGTGTGCTGCCCGTCGGCGCGGGGCGGTTGGCGCCCCTGCCGGTGCCGGGCCTGCCGGGCCTGCCGGGCCGAGATTCGCGCTGAGCGACACTCCACGCGGCGCGGGCCCCGAGGAGTGTCGCTGAGCCCGAAACCCGGGCCCGGCGCCCGGCCAGGCCCGGCACCAGGCCCGGCCCGGCCCGGTGCTACTCGTGCTCGATGTCGGAGAACAGGCCGGTGAACGTGGCACCCGTGCCGCCGAGCTGCTGGAAGAACGCCCCGGCCTCGGCGGTCGCCACCGCGTCGGAGGCATCCCCGTACGAGGCGAAGT
This sequence comes from Curtobacterium sp. PhB25, assembly GCF_004365375.1. Classification (NCBI taxonomy): domain Bacteria; kingdom Bacillati; phylum Actinomycetota; class Actinomycetes; order Micrococcales; family Microbacteriaceae; genus Curtobacterium; species Curtobacterium sp. PhB25. The sequence continues at coordinate 850,651 of NZ_SODR01000001.1, forward strand.
ACAGGTCGAGGGTGCGGTGCGCCGGTGTGGGCGTGCCGTCCTCCTTCGGCCAGACCTTCGCCGCCTCGAGCCGCTGCAGGCCGGGCAGCTTCGCGGCGAGTGCCTCGAGCTCCACGTAGGACTGCTCGAACGCCGACGGGTCGGTCGGGTTGTCGATGATCAGGGTGATCTTCGTGGTCATGGTGTGCTCCTGCGGGTGTCGGTGTGACGGGTGACGGTGCAGCGCCCACTCCACTCCGTTCCGCGCACCGCTGCCCGGGATCGGCTACTCGAACATCTCGGCGAGGAGTGCGTGCGGGTCACCGTCGACGACGTGTGCCGAGGGCGGCTCCGGCCAGTGCGTCGTGCCGTCGTCCGGCCAGCACGGCACGACGTGGAAGTGCAGGTGCCGCACGCTCTGCCCGGCATCGGCGCCGGAGGCCTGCAGCACGACGGTGCCGGTGGCGCCGAGTGCGCCCCGCATCGCCCGTGCGACACGCTGCGCGAGCGCGACGGTGGCGGCCAGTGCCACCGGGGCGGCACCGAGCAGGTCGTCGGCGTGCTCGACCGGTGCGACGAGGGTGTGCCCGGGTGCGAGCGCGGACCCGGGCAGCGGCGCGAACGCGACGGCGTGGTCCTCGCGCTCGACCCACACGGCCGGTTCGTCGCCGGCGATGATCGCGCAGAAGACGCAGGATGCCATCCGTCCAGTGTGCTGCACCCGGAGCACCGGGCGCTCCGAGGGCGGTGCCGTGCGCGCGCCGCCGCGTGGGACGATTGGCGCATGACCGCCACGCTCGTCGCCAAGGGCCTGTCCGGCGGGTACGCCGCTCGCACGCTGTTCGACTCCCTCGACCTCACGGTGGCACCGGGCGACGTGATCGGCGTCGTCGGCGTGAACGGTGCCGGCAAGTCCACCCTGCTCCGACTGCTGGCGGGTGTCGACGAGCCCCTAGCGGGCACGGTGTCGCTCGCACCGACCGACGCGTTCGTCGGCTGGCTCCCCCAGGAGCACGAGCGGATCGCGGGCGAGACCGTCGCCGCGTACATCGCCCGACGGACCGGCTCGGCCGAGGCGACCGAGGCCATGGACGCCGCGGCTGCCGCGCTCGGCGACCCGGACGCCGGCGACGCTGCCGCGGACCGCTACTCGACGGCGCTCGACCGCTGGCTCGCCGCGGGCGCCGCTGATCTGGAAGACAGGATCCCCGCCGTCCTGGCCGACCTCGGCCTCGAGACCGGAACCGATGACGACGGCGTCGGGCCGGACTCGCTCATGACCGCGCTGTCCGGTGGGCAGGCCGCTCGGGTCGGGCTGGCGGCGCTGCTGCTGTCGCGGTTCGACATCGTCCTGCTCGACGAGCCCACCAACGACCTCGACCTCGACGGGCTGGACCGGCTCGAGGGGTTCGTCCGGGGCCTGCGCGGCGGGGTCGTGCTCGTCAGCCACGACCGGGAGTTCCTGGCACGGTCGGTGACCAGCGTGCTCGAGCTCGACCTGGCGCAGTCGTCCAACCGGCTGTTCGGCGGCGGCTACGACTCGTTCCTCGAGGAGCGCGAGATCGCCCGGCAGCACAAGCGCGACGCGTACGAGGACTACGCCTCCACCAAGGCCGACCTGGTCTCCCGCGCCCGCACACAGCGCGAGTGGTCGAGCCAGGGCGTGCGCAACGCCATGAAGAAGGCCCCGGACAACGACAAGATCCGGCGCAAGGCCGCCTCGGAGTCGAGCGAGAAGCAGGCGCAGAAGGTCCGCCAGATGGAGTCCCGCATCGCGCGGCTCGACGAGGTCGAGGAGCCCCGCAAGGAGTGGCAGCTCGAGTTCACGATCGGCAGCGCGCCCCGGTCCTCGGCCGTCGTGGCCACCCTGTCCGACGCCACCTTCACGCAGGGCGACTTCACGCTCGGCCCGGTGTCGTTGCAGGTCGACGGCGGCGACCGCATCGGCATCACCGGACCGAACGGCGCCGGCAAGTCCACGTTGCTCCGGGCACTGCTCGGCAAGCAGGCGCCGACGACCGGCACCGCCTCGCTCGGGTCGAGCGTCGCCGTCGGCGAGGTCGACCAGGCCCGTGCGGCCTTCACCGGCGACCAGTCGCTCGCCGCGGCGTTCGAGGCGATCGTGCCCGAGTCCACCACCGCCGACGTCCGGACGCTGCTCGCGAAGTTCGGGCTGAAGGCCGACCACGTCGGACGGCCCGCGTCGGCGCTCTCCCCCGGCGAACGGACCCGCGCCGGACTCGCGCTGCTGCAGGCCCGCGGGGTGAACGTGCTCGTGCTCGACGAACCGACGAACCACCTCGACCTGGTGGCCATCGAGCAGCTCGAACAGGCACTGGAGTCGTACGACGGCACCCTGCTGCTCGTCACGCACGACCGGCGCATGCTGGAGACCGTCCGCCTCGACCGGCAGTGGCACGTCGACGCCGGCCGGGTCACCGAACGCTGACGACACCAGGAGCACACACCCAGACGACGAGCGCACGCTGGACCAGGAGCACAGGGGGATGCCGATGCGACGCAGGGGCTGGATCGCCGTGGTCGGGGCTGCTGCTGCGCTCGCCGTCGCGGCCGCCGTCGTCGTCGGGGTGACCGCCGACCGGCCGGACGCCGACCCGACCCACGTCGCACGGGCCACACCGACCGCGACGCCGACGCCGACCCCCACCCCGACGCTCGCGGCCGTCCCCCGAGCACCGTCGGCCGCCGCCCTCGCCGCCCTGCCGTTGGCGTTCCACGACGGCGTCGTCCCCGAACTGCTCGACGGCGGGGACGTCCGCCCCGCGGACACCTGGCAGATAGCCACCCCACGGCACGACCTCGTGGCCCTGTACGCCAGCCCGTCCAGCCGCGCCCGCCCGGTGGCCACCCTGTCGCACCGGGTGTCGACGATCGACCTGCCCGCCGCCACCGCCGTCTGGGGCCGGTCGCCCGGCGTCGACGGCGGCATGCTCCTCGTCTCGACCCCGGCCCGGAACCGCACCCCGGGCGACGGCGGTGACCCGGACGCGCCGAGCGCCACGTTCGCCTGGGCACGGGCCGCCGACTTCACGGTCGCCGACACCGACCGGATGATCCGCGTCGATGTCGCCCGGAGCACGGTCTCCGTCGTCACCCGGAGCGGCCAGGTCACCGCGACCGAGGCGGCCCGGCTCGGCACCCCCGAGGACCCCACACCGTCCGACACCGCCACCTACGTCGAAGCGGCGTACGTGGACACCCGCGTGACCTACACGCAGGGCAACCCGATCATCCTGACCGGCGCGCACTCGTCGCGGATCCCGTCGTACGGCGGCAACGCGGCACTGACGGCGCTGCACTACTACCCCGACCCGACCGGCAGTTCGCACGGGTGCGTGCGGATCTCGGCGGAGATGACCCGCACCCTCGCCGCCCTGCCCGTCGGCACCCCGATCCGGTTCAGCTAGCGGCCGCCGCCGAGCCCGAGCCGCTCGACGACCTCGGCGCTCTCCTCCTCCGGAGTGCGGTTGGCCGCGATCGTCAGGTGCGCCTCGTCGTCCTGCGGCGGCTCGAGCGTCGCGAGCTGGGACTGCAGCAGCGACATCGGCATGAAGTGGCCCGACCGCTGCGACATGCGCTGCTCGATCAACGCGCCGTCACCGGCCACGTGCACGAACACCACGCCGGGCGCCCGCAGCACGTCGCGGTACGACCGCTTCAGCGCCGAGCAGGTCACGACACCGTGGGTGCCGGCGTCGAGGTGCCCGCGGATCCAGCCGGCGACGACGTCGAGCCACGGCCAGCGGTCCTCGTCCGTCAGTGGCGTACCGGCGTGCATCTTGTCGACGTTGGCCTGCGGGTGCATGGCGTCGCCCTCGGCGAAGTCCCACCCGAGCTGCTCGGCGACCATCGCGGCGACGGTCGACTTGCCGGAACCGGAGACCCCCATGACGACCAGGACACTCGCATCCAGAGCGGAGTCGCCGCTCATCGGATGAAGACCCCGGCCAGCAGCACCCCGAGCAGACCGAGCACCGAGATGAGGCACTCGAGCACCGTCCACGTCTTGAAGGTCTGTCCCACGGTGGTGTTGAGGTAGCCCTTGACGAGCCAGAACCCGGCGTCGTTGACGTGCGACAGGAACACCGAGCCCGCACCGATCGCCAGCACGAGCAGCGAGGTCATCGGCGTGGACAGGTCGGCGGCGATCGGGGCCATGATGCCCGCCGCGGTCACGGTGGCGACCGTGGCCGACCCGGTGGCGACGCGCACCAGGGCCGACACGACCCAGGCGACGAGGAGCACCGAGACGCCGGAGTCCTTCACGGCGTCGGCGATCACCCCGCCGATGCCCGTGTCGATGAGCACCTGCTTGAACCCACCGCCGGCACCGACGATGAGCAGCACCCCGGCGACCGGGGGCAGCGCGCTCTCGAGCGACTTCGCCACGGCGGACCGGTCCATGCCGCCGCCGATCGCGAAGAAGACCATCGCGTAGATCGCCGCGATGCCGATCGCGATCATCGGCGACCCGAGGAAGTCGAGCAGGCTCACCCACGAGCCAGCGGCGTCGGGCATCGTGGCCTCGCGGACGGCCTGGGCGAGCATGAGGACGACGGGCAGCAGGATGCCGATGAGCGCGACGGTGAACGACGGGCTGCGGGGCTCGCTGATGACGCGCGTGAAGTCGCTCTTGCCGTTGGGAAGGGACGCGGTGTCCTGCGTGGCGGGGCCGCGCCGGGCCTCCCGTCCGCCCGAGGCGGGGTCCTGCGGACCGGACGCCGAGCCGGAGTCCGACCCACGCGACCCGAACATGTCGGGCGCGGGGATGTCGACCCAGCGGGCCGCGAACTGGGCGAACACCGGACCGGCCAGGATGATGACCGGGATCGCCAGCACGATGCCGAAGGCGAGCGTGGTGCCGAGGTTCGCGCCGACCGTCGAGATCGCGACGAGCGGGCCGGGGTGCGGCGGAACGAACGCGTGCATCGTCGACAGGCCGACCAGGGCGGGCACGGCGATCTTCATGATCGGCACGGAGCTGCGCTTCGCGACGAGCACGATGATCGGGATGAGGAGCACGAGGCCGACCTCGAAGAACATCGGCAGGCCGATCAGCGCACCGATCAGGGCCATCGTCCACGGCAGCGCGGCCTTCGACGACCTGCGCACCAGGGTGTCGACCACGCGGTCGGCGGCGCCGGAGTCGACGAGCATCTTGCCGAACATCGACCCGAGCCCGACCAGGATGCCGACGCTCGTCATCGTCGCACCGAAGCCGTTGCCGAAGCTCACGACGGCCTTGTCCGGTGCGAGCCCCGCACCGATGCCGACGCCCAGGGCACCGATCACGAGCGCGATGAACGGGTGCACCTTGAGCCAGGTGATGAGCGCGATGATCACGACGATGCCGACGAGGGCCGCGATGATCAGCTGCGGGATCGGCCCGGACGGGTCGACGGTCTCGGTGCCGCCGCCCTCGGCCGCGAGGACCGTGCCCACGGGGTGGGCGAGCAGGTGGACTGGAGCGTGAGGCATCGGTGCCCCTTCCTGGAGCCGCTGCCGCGCGGCTCCGTCGCCTTCGTGTCGAGGGGCAGCTGGCGCTGCGCGAGCCGACCCTCAATAATCTGATTAATCAGACTATACGACGATCCGCCGCGCGCCATCCGCCCTCGGACGCAGTCTGCCGTTTCGATGGGACCGACGTCACGCCGATCGCGCGACCCGTACTGCACGGAGGAACGATGCCCCCAGCCCGCGGACTCCACGCCCACGTGCTCGACACCCTCGGGCAGCGCATCGTCGACGGTGCGCTCGACCCCGGCACGGTGGTCCGCCCCGAGCTCGTGGCGGACGAGTTCGGCGTGTCCCGGTCGGTCGTGCGCGAGGCGCTCCGCGTCCTGCAGTCGCTCGGACTCGTCGAACCCCGGCAGCGCGTCGGCACGCAGGTGCTCGGCATCGGGTCGTGGGAACTGCTCGCCCCGACGGTCATCCGGTGGCGTGGCGCCTCGCCCGCCTACTTCGTGCAGCAGCGGGAACTCCTCGAACTGCGGCTCGGCGTCGAACCCGTCGCAGCGTCGCTCACCGCCGGCGGCTCCGGGGCGTCCGCCGTCCTCGACGCCGCGCAGGACATGCTCGCCGCCTGCGCGCGCGAGGACAGCCGCGCGTACCTCGAGGCCGACGTCCGCTTCCACCGCGCCCTGCTCACCGGCTCCGGCAACGCCGTCTTCGCGCACTTCGCCGGCACCGTCGAGGCGCTGCTGCGCACCCGCACGTCGGAGTCGCGCGACACCATCACGCGCTGGACGCGCGAGGCAGCACTCCGCCACGAGGCCGTCGGGCACGCGCTCGTCGCGGGTGACGGGGCCGCCGCGGCGGCCGCGACGACGGCGCTCGTCGGCGTCACGCGCGACGAGTTCATCGCGGAGGCCCCGCGGCCCTGACGGGGTGTGCGGGGTGCGGGGCGGGCGCGGGGCGGCACGCCGTGCGCTGACCGTCGAGGTTCCACAACGCGCCGTGCGCTGGTCGTCGAGGTTCCACAACGCGCGCGATCGCACGCCGAGATGCGCAGATCTCGGAACCTCGGCGCGGCCCGAGACGCGACCAGACGACGGACGGGAGGCCCGTGGCAACGCGCCCACGGGCCTCCCGTCCGACAGCCGCCCGGGTTCCACAACGCGCCGTGCGCTGGTCGTCGAGGTTCCACAACGCGCGCGATCGCACGCCGAGATGCGCAGATCTCGGAACCTCGGCGCTGCCTGAGACCGCACCGAACGACGACGGACGACGGACCGGCTACTTGCGCGCGAAGAGGCGGGGACCGCGCAACCGCAGGCGCATCGTCACCGTGCCGAGCCACCGGTCGTACTTGTAGCCGACCTTGCCCATCCGGCCGACCTCCTCGAAGCCGAGCCGCTCGTGCAGGCGGATCGAGGCCTCGGCCTGCCGGTCGGCGATCACGGCGACGACCTCGCGGACCCCGGCGGACCGGCACTCGTCGAGCAGGGCTTCCATGAGCGCACGGCCCAGCCCCTTGCCACCCGAGGCCGCTCCGAGGTAGATCGAGTCCTCGACCACCCGGTTCGACCGGTCGCGCGGGTTCCAGGCGTCCACGAGCGCGTAGCCGAGGATCTGCCCGGCGGGGTTCTCGGCCACCAGGAAGGGCAGCTTGCGCTTCCGGATGTCGTCGTAGCGCTGCTTCCACCGGGCGAAGGTGAACGCCGACGGGTCGAAGGTCACCGACGAGTTGCGGACGTAGTGCGTGTGGATCTCACGGACGTCGGGCAGGTCGCTCGCCTCGGCGGCACGGATCCGGTACTCGAACGCGGTCTCGCTCGCCGGCCGGGCACGCAGGTGTCGCGGCAGGACCCGCCGTCGCTGGTATTCCTCCTCGAGCACGTGCCGAGCCTACTGAGCGGGCAGCGACCAGTCGACCGGTGCCGCGCCCTGTTCCTGCAGCAGCGCGTTGACCTGCGAGAACGGCCGGCTGCCGAAGAAGCCCCGCGACGCACTCAACGGGCTCGGGTGCGCCGACGCCACCACCGGGGTGTCGCCGAGCAGCGGCCGGACGGACGCGGCCTGCGCGCCCCACAGCACGGCGACGAGCGGGGTCCCCCGGGCGACGAGTGCGCGGACCGCCTGGTCGGTGACGGCTTCCCAGCCCTTGCCGCGGTGACTGCCGGCGTCGCCCGCACGGACCGTGAGCACACGGTTGAGCAGCAGCACGCCCTGGTCCGACCACGCACGCAGGTCACCGTGCGCCGGCGGGGCCACGCCGACGTCGGCGCTGAGCTCCTTGTAGATGTTCGCCAGGCTGCGCGGCACCGGACGAACTGCCGGGTCGACGGCGAACGACAGCCCGATCGGGTTGCCCGGCGTCGGGTAGGGGTCCTGCCCCACCACGAGCACCTTCACGGCGTCGAACGGCGTGGTGAAGGCCCGGAGCACGTCGGCGCCGGCCGGCAGGTAGGTGCGGCCGGCCGCTGTCTCGTCACGGAGCCAGGCACCCATGCGGTGCACGTCGGCCTCCACCGGAGCGAGCGCCGACGCCCAGCCCGGGTCGACCAGGTCGGCGAGCGGTCGTGGTTCCACGACGGCTACGCGCCCATCGTGGCGACGGCCACCGACTCCTCGCCGGCCATGACCCGCCAGACGCTGCCGGTGCCCCGGACCTCGAGCGCGCCCTCGCCGACGACGAGGGCGGTGTCCTCGTCGATCGCCAGGCCGGCGGTGACGAACTCCGCCTCGGCGCTCGCGATCAAGCGGGCGAGGGTGCCGGCCTGCACCGCGTGGACGTCGATGGTCAGGTCGACCAGGCCGAGCCCTTCGCGGAGTTCGACCTCGTCGAGTCCTTCAGAGGCTGCCTCGGGGCAGATCTCGACGCCGCCGATGCGCCAGCCGCCCACGAGCGCGCGGTCGGCGGCGATCATCGCACCGGCCGAGTAGCCCAGGTAGGGCAGGCCGTCGGCGACGAGCAGCCGAAGCTGGTCGACGAGTGGGGCGATCGCGCCCAGGTAGTCGGGGGTGACGCCGCCACCGACGACGAGCGCGTCGACGTCGCTCAGGACGGTCGTGTCGAACACCTGGCCGGCCGCGACCTCGGTGACGACGACCTCGGCCGCGCGGGCACCACCGAGCACCTCGGCGATGTCGGCGGTCGACGACGGACTGCCGCCGTCCGGGCCGGCGACGGAGAGCAGGGCGATGCGCGGGACCGTCCGGCCGACGGCGGCCGAGCGTGCGGTGGCCTCGGCGAGGAAGGGCGCTGCGGCGTCCGAGGCGGCGAAGAGTCCGCCGCCGACGAGGTGGATGCTCACGACTCGGCCGTCACCGGTGCGAGGGCGCTCCACGGGAACGTGATCCAGCCGTCGACCCGGCGCCACACGTGGTCGGGCTCGAGGACGGTGCCGGGCTTCGAGTACAGGCAGGCGCTGCGGACGTCGGCACCGGCGTTCCGGATGATGTCGACCACCAGGCGCAGGGTCCGACCGGAGTCCGACACGTCGTCGACGACGAGCACGCGCTTGCCGGCGAGGCTCGGGGCGTCGAGCGCGGGTGCGAGCACGACGGGCTCGTCCAGGCGCTGCTCGACGTCGGTGTAGAACTCGACGTTGATCGAGCCGCACTCCTTGGTGCCGAGCGCGTAGGCCACGGCACCGGCGATGATCAGCCCGCCGCGGGCGACGGCGACGACGACCTCGGGCTCGAAGCCGGAGGACAGCACGTCCTTCGCGAGCAGGCGTGCGGCGTCACCGAACTCCAGCCATCCGAGCACCTCGGGCCCGCTCGTCACGGTCACGGTCGACTGAGCCGGGGCCGTGGGCTCGGGTTCGCTGCTGATCGGCATCCGTCCACGGTACCGGCAGGGACCCCGCGCCCGCGACCCGTGGCCACCGCCCGGGCGCTGCGCAGGCGATCAGCGCGGCGTGAGCGTGCCGCGCGCGAGCTTGTGCTGCGCCGACTGCGCGACCGGTCGGATCGTGACGAGGTCGAGGTTCACGTGCGGCGGCAGTTCCACCGCGTGCACGATCGCCTCGGCGACGTCGTCGGCCACGAGCGGGTCCGGCACGTCGTCGTAGACCGCAGCGGCCTTCTGCTCGTCGCCGCGGAAGCGGGTGAGCGCGAACTCGTCGGTCTTCACCAGGCCGGGGGCGATCTCGACGACGCGGATCGGTTCGCCGTTCAGCTCGAGCCGGAGCGCGCCGACCAGGGCGTGCTCGGCGAACTTCGCGGCGTTGTAGCCGCCGCCGTTCTCGTACGCCACGAACCCGGCCGTGCTCGTCACCGTGACGATGTCCGCTCCCCCGCTGTCGCGTGCACGGTCCCGCAGGTGCGGCAGCAACGCGGCGACGACGCGCTTCGTACCGATCACGTTCACCTCGAACATGGCCCGCCAGTCGTCGACGTCGGACTCCTCGACGCTGGCCGAGCCGAACGCGCCACCGGCGTTGTTGACGAGGACGTCGGCGCCGCCGAGCTCGGCGACGCGGGCGGCGAGCTCCTCGACGTCGGCGGCGCTCGTGATGTCCGCCACCAGGACCTCGGCCCCGGTCTCCGCGGCGAGCGCCTCGAGCTTCGACGCCCGGCGGGCGACGGCGAGCACGTCCCAGCCCCGCGAACGGAACAGCCGGACGGTGGCCGCCCCGATGCCCGAGCTCGCTCCGGTGACGACTGCGCGCCGTGCTGCCATGTGATCTGCCTCCTGCGTCGGTGTCGGGGCAACGGATCGCCCCGGTGTCGGGACGACTGCTCGCCCCGGTGTCGGGACGACTGCTCGCCCCGGTCCCCACCGTACCGACCCTCCCAGGTCACGATCCGGTAACGTGACCGACGATGACGACGGATGCCGCCCCTCCCGCACCCTCGGCCCCGGCGACGCAGCTCGAACCCGGCCGGGCACCGCGCCGTATCCCGATGTGGGACACCGCGCGGTTCGTCGCGGTGACCCTCGTGGTGATCGGCCACGCGATCCAGCGCCAGACGACGGCGAGCGAGCACGCCCTGGCGCTCTACACGTTCATCTACGCGTTCCACATGCCCGCGTTCGGTGTGATCAGCGGCTACTTCTCGTCGGCCGACACCCCGACGGCGAAGCGCATGCGCCGGACGATCACCGACATCGTCGTGCCGTACATCATCATGCAGACGATCTGGACCGTGGTGCAGGGCATCGTCGAGGGCGGCAAGGACTTCAACCCGACGCAGCCGACCTGGACCCTGTGGTTCCTGCTGGCCCTCGGCATCTTCAAGCTGATCCTGCCGTACCTGGCGCAGCTGCGGTGGCCGTTGTTCTGGGCCGTCGTGTTCAGCATCGGCGTCGGCTACTTCGACAACGTCGACTCCACGCTCTCGTTGTCCCGTGCGATCAGCCTGCTGCCGTTCTTCCTGCTCGGGTGGCAGGTCAAGCAGTGGGGGCTCTTCGACCGCTGGTACGAGGCCTCGCGCCGCACCGTGGTCCGGGTGCGCGTCGCCGCCGGCGCCGTGTTCGCCGCGTGGGCCGTGTCGTGCGCGGTGTGGATCCCGCAGTTCAAGGAGTTCGACCTGCACCACTGGTTCTTCTACGACGACTCGTACTCGGGTCTCGGCGAGGACGCGTGGTGGGCCGGCGCCGTCCGCTTCGGCCTGATGCTGCTCGCGACACTGCTGACCGCGTCGTTCCTGGTGCTCATCCCCCGCCGGAACATCTGGCTCACGCAGTTCGGTGCGGCGACGATGTACGTGTACCTGCTGCACACGTTCGTGCTCTACCCGATTCGCGAGTCCGGCGTGCTCGCCGGTCCGCACTCCGCGTGGCCGTTCGTGCTCCTGATGGTCGCGATCGCCTGCGCGGTGAGCCTCTTCCTCGCGCAGCCCTTCGTGCGGCGCGGGATGCGCTGGCTGCTCGAACCGAACGTCGGCTGGCTGTTCCGTCGCGACAATTGACATTTCCGCGCAAGCAGTCGTCTTCGCTGCGCTCAGTCGGCAGCGCGCGACGTCGCGGCAGGCCGCGACCGATCCCCGTGGTCGCCGCCGTCAGACGAGCGCGCAGGCTCGACCGGGAGGCCCGTGGTGCGTCGGGCGTGCGCGTTACGTCCCGAGGCGGGTGCGCTGGTACCAGCGCGACCACCTGCGTACCGTGACACCCGACGCACAGTCGCGCCGCGCCTCCAGGCCGAGCGCAAGGCGACCCGACGACCAGCCGCACCGGACAGGAGCACCAAGATGACCGAGCACGACGCCGCGCAGTGGCGGTTCGAGACCACGCAGGTCCACGCCGGCGCACAGCCGGACCCGACCACGGGCGCCCGCGCCACCCCGATCTACAAGACGACCTCGTACGTCTTCGCGAACTCGGACGAGGCCCGCGACCTGTTCGCCCTCGCCAAGCCGGGCAACATCTACTCCCGCATCATGAACCCGACGAACGACGTCGTGGAGCAGCGCATCGCGGCACTCGAGGGCGGCAGCGGCGCACTCCTCGTGGCGTCCGGCCAGGCGGCGGAGACGTACGCCGTACTGAACATCGCGGGTGCTGGCGACCACATCGTGTCGTCGTCGTCGATCTACGGCGGCACGTACAACCTGTTCAAGTACACGCTGGCGAAGCTCGGCATCGAGACCACGTTCGTCGAGGACCAGGACGACCTCGAGGAGTGGCGCCGCGCCGTCCGCCCGAACACGAAGCTCTTCTTCGCCGAGACCATCGGCAACCCGCGGATCAACGTCCTCGACATCACCGGCGTCAGCGACGTCGCGCACGAGTCCGGCGTCCCGCTGATCGTCGACAACACGATCGCGACGCCGTACCTGATCCGTCCGTTCGAGCACGGGGCCGACATCGTCGTGCACTCGGCGACGAAGTTCCTCGGCGGCCACGGCACGGTCATCGGCGGCATCATCGTCGACGGCGGGAAGTTCGCCTGGTCCCAGCACCCGGACAAGTTCCCGGAGTTCAACACGCCCGACCCGTCGTACCACGGCGCGGTCTTCGCCGAGGCAGTCGGCAACGAGCTCGCCTACATCGTGAAGGCCCGCGTGCAGCTGCTCCGCGACCTCGGCGCGTCGAACTCGGCGGACACCGCGTTCGCACTCCTGCAGGGCATCGAGACGCTGTCGCTCCGCATCGAGCGCCACGTGTCGAACGCCCAGGAGATCGCCGAGTGGCTCGACCAGCACCCGGACGTCGCGACCGTCGCCTACGCCGGCCTGCCGACGTCGCCGTGGTACGCCGCGGCGAACCGGTACGCGCCGAAGGGCGTCGGCGCCGTGCTGTCGTTCGAACTCAAGGGCGGGGTGCCCGCGGGCAAGGCGTTCGTCGACAACCTGCAGCTGTTCTCGCACCTGGCGAACATCGGCGACGTGCGCTCGCTGGTGATCCACCCGGCGTCGACCACGCACTCGCAGCTCACGCCCGAGCAGCAGCTCACGACCGGGGTGACGCCGGGCCTGGTGCGCCTGTCCGTCGGCATCGAGAACATCGAGGACCTGAAGGCCGACCTCGAGGCCGGGCTCGCCGCGGCCCGTGCGGTCTCGCAGGAAGGGCAGCGCGCCTAGCGTTCCTCCCGCCCGGGCACCGAGGCACGGCGCGCTCGATGCCTGTGCATGTTGCGACGTCCCACGAGTCGATCGACTCGTGGGACGTCGCTCGTTGCGCACGCATACGGTGCGTGTGCATGGTGCGACGATCCACGAGTCGAACAACGCGCACGATGTCGGAACATGCGCACGCACGCAAACGGCGAGCGCGGCCCGGGACCCGGCCACGGGGTGGGCGTGACGTAACACGGCGGCGGCGACCCGCGCCTCCCGGCAGACTGGACGCACCATGGACTGGCAGACGACCCCCGAGGACTCCGTGCCGTCCACCCTGGTGCCCGGCGCCGAACTCGGCACCATCGGCAAGCCGCCGGTCACCGGCGCCTGGCGCCCCGGGGACCACCCGGGTGCCCGCCACTTCGCGTCCCTCGGCGAGCAGTGGGTGCGCGGCGGGCGGCTCCCGGCCGTGCGGGTGGCGTACGAGTCGTGGGGCACGCTCAACGCGGCGCGCGACAACGCCGTCCTGCTGTTCCACGCGCTGACCGGTGACTCGCACGTCTCGGGCGCACCCGGTCCGGGGCACCGCACCGCCGGCTGGTGGGGCGACGTCGTCGGACCCGGCCTGGCGATCGACACCGACCGCTGGTTCGTGATCGCGCCCAACATGCTCGGCGGCTGCCAGGGCACGACCGGGCCGTCGTCGGTGGCACCCACCGGGGTCGAGTGGGGCTCGCGGTTCCCGTTCGTCACCGTGCGCGACCAGGTCGAGGTGCAGCGCCAACTCGCCGACCGGATCGGCATCGACGTGTTCGCGGCCGTCGTCGGCGGGTCGATGGGCGGGATGCACGCCCTCGAGTTCGCGGTGTCGCACCCCGCACGCGTCCAGCGGCTGGCGGTGCTGGCATCGACGGCGCAGACCACGGCGGACCAGATCGCGGCGAACTCCCTGCAGCGCTCGGCGATCCAGATGGACCCGGCGTTCGCGGGCGGCGACTACTACGAGGCCGACGCCGGCGAAGGCCCGCACCGCGGGTTGGCGCTCGCGCGGCGGATGGCGTTGATGACCTACCGGGCGTCCGACGAGCTGAACGGCCGGTTCGCCCGGTCGTGGCAGAGCGACGTGTCCCCGCTCGGCGACGACGGGCGGTTCTCGGTCGAGAGCTACCTCGACTTCCACGGCAACAAGTTCACCCGGCGCTTCGACGCGTCGTCGTACGTCACGCTCACGCATGCGATGGACTCCCACGACGTCGGGGCCGGGCGGGGCGGTGTCGCTGCCGCGCTCGAACTCGTGACGGCCCGCACGCTCGTCGTGGGGATCTCGAGCGACCGACTGTTCCCGATCGAGGACCAGCACCGGATCGCCGCGGGGGTGCCGGACACGCTCGACGGTGACACGGCCGCGGTGATCGAGAGCGAGTTCGGGCACGACGGGTTCCTCATCGAGCACGAGCAGGTCGGCGCGCACCTGCGGCGGTTGCTCGACGGCTGAGCGCGACACGGCGCGCCGGGGCGGCGGCACGCACCGGGGCGGCGGCGGTACGCACCGGGGCGGCGGCGGCACGCACGCCACCCGCGGCGGCACGCACCGGGGCAGCGGCACGCGCGGCACGGCGCGCCGAACACCCCCCAACGGGTGTCGCCCGTGGTTGGATGGCTGCGAGCCCGGACTGAACGAGGCTCGGTTTCCCCGCACGACCCGTCACACCAGCTCGTCACCAACCAGGACATCGATGGAATTCATCGCACAGGAACGCGACCGCTTGCTGCGGGCGACGACCCGTGTCGTGGGCATCGTCTGCGCGCTCATCAGCGTCGTCGGCGTGGTCTCCGCCGCCGCGGTCTCCGCCCTGCCGCTCGTGGGCGCCCTGCTGTGCATCGCCGCGATGGTCGCCGCGTTCGTGTTCTTCGGGCGCAGTGGCACCGTGTGGTGGACCGCCGCGATCCTCGTCACGGGCCTCGCCTCGCTCGCGCTGCTGTTCTCCGGCGTGGACGAGTCGGTCCGCCCGCTCGTCGCCAGCGCCGTCATGCCGCTCGCGGGCGGCTCGCTGTCCGCCCCGCTGATGGCGCAGCGCGGCCAGCCGTTCGGCCTCGGACTCACGATCGGCACCGGCGCGATCGTCGTCGTCGTGATGGTGTGGGCCACCGGCGGGCTCCTGTCGACGCCCGTCAGCGGCGCCCTGCTCGGCTGGGTGCTCATCGCGGTCGTGGCCGTGTGGATCTCGCGCAGCATCCCCCGCGTCGCCCGACGGATCTACAGCATCGGCACCGCGCACCGCGCTGAACGCCAGGCCAGCGAGACCGAGGCGCAGCGGCGGCAGGGTGCTCGGCTGCTGCACGACACGGTCCTCGCGACGCTCACGCTCCTCGCCCACTCCGGCGTCGGGGTCTCCGAGCAGGCCATGCGCGAGCAGGCCGCCGAGGACGCCAGACTCCTGCGCCACCTGCGACTCGGCGCGACCCCGCAGCCGTCGCAGTCGGGCGACTACTCGCTCACCCGCGAAGAGGAGTCGCCGCTCGGCCAGACCCTCGAGTCGGTGAAGCAGCGCTTCGGGCGGATGGGCCTCGAGGTCAGCTGGCACGGCACCGGCCAGGTGCTGCTGCCGTCGCACGTGCTCGACGCCTTCCTGCTGGCGCTGGGCGAGTGCCTCGAGAACGTCCGCCGGCACGCCGGTGTCGGCGAGGCGCACGTCACGATCGTCCACGACAACGACATGGTGCGGGCCATGGTCACGGACTCCGGCGTCGGGTTCGACCTGACCACCGTCAGCGCCGAACGACTCGGCTTCAAGGAGAGCGTCGTGAGCCGCCTGCGCGAGGTCGGCGGCGACGCGAAGCTGTTCTCCGCGCCGGGCTCCGGCACCACCGTCGTCCTGGAGGCACCGCGATGACCCGGGTCCCCGAGGACACCATCAGCCGAGGCCTGCCCGGCGAGTCGACCGGCCAGCAGCCGCCCCGCACCCGCCGCGAGGCGCGCGAGCGCTACCGCACCAGCGAGCGTCGGCAGGCCCGCGGGCTCCCCTCGACCTCGACCGGCGCACGGTCGCTCCGCCAGGCCGCCAAGCCCGGTGCCTCGCTCGGAGCCGGGTACCTCGGCCTCGGCGCCGCGGTGCTCACCGCGATCGAGGCCGTCTCCGGCATCGTGTACTTCCTGGTCCGCTGGTCCGACTTCTCCGACCCGTGGTTGCCCGCAGCCGCCTGGATGCTCTACATCGTCGCCGCGGTCGGTGTCGGCCTGAGCGTGCTGACTTACGGCGAGCGGTTGACCGGGCTGGCCTTCGTGCTGATCTGCGTCGTGCTCGCCTGCGTCGTGACCCTCGACTTCATCGGCATCTGGCCCGAGCACGACATCGCGCACACGGCGTCGGCGTCGATCGCCGCCGGGTTCGCCCTGTTGCCGATCGCGACGCTCCGACCCGCCCGCGAGGTCGCCGCGGCCATCGCGGTCCTCGGTCTGGCCTTCGTCGGCATGAGCGTCGCGTCGACCCCGATCACCAACGACACGCTGCCGGGCATCGTGTCCCTGCTGGCCCTGGTCGTCGTGCCGCCGTCGATCGCCCTGTACGTCGTGCAGCGGTTCCGGCAGCTCGTGCAGCGGGAACTCGACCGGGTGCTCGTGCAGAGCAACGTGCAGGCGCCGCAGTTCGCCGTCGGCATGCTCGCCTCGGACGAGCTCGCCCGACTCGACCTGGCCGCCGAGAAGCTGCTCGACGCCGTCGCGAACGGCACCGATCCCCTGCCGCTGTCGGACGCCTCGAGCTCCGTCGCGGCCTCACTCGCGACCGAGCTCCGCCTGCACCTCATCGAGGGCCGACGCGAGACCTGGCTCTACCACGCGATCACGGAGTCCGACCACCTCGGGCGTTCGGTGAGCGTCGCCGATCCGGGCGCCCTCGCCGGACACCTCTCGCCCGCCCAGCGCGACGGACTGCTGCAGGCTCTGTGGCAGATGGTCGGCGACGGCCGCACCGCCACCCCAGGCCTGCCGGTCGTCTCGGTCACGCTCGGCCCGGTCGGGTCCGACGGCCACCCCGTCACCGACGAGCGGATGGACGTGCCGGTCGTGATCGAGTCCCGCGGCGTCCAGCGCCGACGCCTCGGCCCCACCGCCTGGAGTGCCCTGCAGCGCATCGGTCCGTACACCGAGACCGTCCGCGACGGCGCGCTCCACATCGTCGCCCACTGCGTCGTGGACCGACATCCGTCGATGTAGCTGCCGGACACCCGGACAGCCTGCCCGTGCCACGTGCCCCTCCCTCCTAGGATCGGGCACGAACTGCCCCCGAGAAAGGACGCCCGCATGGCGACTCCAGAGGAACCCATCCGACTCGCACTGGTCGACGACCACAGGATGCTCCTCGGCGCGCTCACGGAGTGGATCCGGAGCGCCGCCGACGACATCACGTTGGTGGCCGCGGTCACGACCTGGCCCGAGCTCCTGACGAGCCCGGCGTTCCCGGTGGACGTGGTGCTGCTCGACCTGGACCTCAAGGACTCCATCCCGGTGTCGCTGAAGATCTCGACGCTCAAGACCGCCGGTGTGAAGACCGTCGTGATGAGCACCTACTCGGAGCCGAACGTCGTGCGCGAGGCCCTGGCGGCCGGCGCACTCGGCTACCTGGTGAAGAGCGAGGACGCCGACATGATCGTCGAGGCGATCCGCTCCGCCCAGCGCGGCGAGCAGTACGTCTCCGCCGAGCTCGACCTGGCCATCAACAGCGGCGACGTCGGTGGCGTCCCGAAGCTCAGCGCCCAGGAGCGCCGCGTGATGGCCCTGTACGGCGGTGGCGAGCCCGTGAAGAGCGTCGCGTACCAGCTCGGCATCTCCGAGGAGACCGCGAAGAGTTACCTCAAGCGCATCCGCGAGAAGTACCGCGTCGCGGGCTTCGACGTGGGCACGAAGGTGGCGCTCCGGAAGCGGGCGATCACCGACGGCATCATCGTGCAGGACGGCGGCCCGCTGGGCCTGTAGCGCGGCGCGCGCGCACTCGCTTCGTGAGCACAAATGGTCGGGTCCCATCACGGGACCCGACCATTTCTGCTCACCATGGGCGGTCTGCCGCACACCACGTCGGACGGGAGGCCCGTGGCGGCGTCGCCACGGGCCTCCCGTCCGGTGCGTGGGCACGCCCACTGCGCGCGGTCAGTGGATGGGGACCGGCCTGCGGTCTGTCCCGCCACAGCGACACGGTGCCGCCGATGCCGGCGGTCCGTTCCACGAAAGCGACAGTCTGCCGCGAACAGTTCGCGGCAGACTGTCGCTTTCGCGAACCGCGCTGGCGGCGCCTGCGCGCGATCAGTGGATGGGGACCGGCGCGGTGATCGGGCCGGTGCTCGGCGACGGGGAGCGCAGCGCGGCACGGCGCGTGGTGCGACGCTCGACCGAGTAGCTGAACATCGTGACGAGGACACCGAGCAGCGCGAGGACGATGCCGAGCCAGCCCGGTGCGACGAACCCGAAGCCGGCAGCGATGACCGCACCGCCGAGTGCTGCGCCGAGCGAGTTGCCGATGTTGAACGCCGAGTGGTTGAGCGCCGCGGCGATCGTCCGGGCGTCGCCGGCGACGTCCATCAGGCGGGACTGCACCGCCGGCGGGATCGCCGACGAGGTCGCACCGAGCAGGAAGGCGCCGAGCAGCATGCCCCAGAGCCACTGCGCGGTCAGCACCGTGAGCAGCAGCGCGCCGATGAGCGAGAACATGCCGAAGTAGATCGTGCGCTTCACGCTGTGGTCGGCGAGGTGTCCGCCGAGCACACCACCGACGACCATGCCGATGCCCACGACCACCAGGACGATCGGCACGAACGACTCCGGCATGCCGGTGACGTGCTGCACGAGCGGGGAGATGTACGAGTAGACGGCGAAGAACCCACCGAACCCGACGGCGCCGAGGCCCATCACGATCCAGACCTGCGGCACGCGGAAGGCGCGGAGCTCCCGGCCGATCGTCGCGTGCTCGTCACGGGCGCTCTTCGGCACGAAGGCCGCGACGGCGAGGAACGTGAGCGCGAACAATGCGGCGACGACGCCGTAGGCGATCCGCCAGCCGGCGAGCTGGCCGACCCAGGTGATCGCGGGGACACCGACGACGTTCGCGACCGACAGTCCGAGCAGCACCATCGCGATGCCCTTGCCGCGCTTGCCCGGGCCCATCATGTCGCCCGCGACGATCGAGGCGATGCCGAAGTAGGCGCCGTGCGGCAGGCCGGCGACGAAGCGGGCGACGAGCACCAGTCCGAACGACGGCAGGAGCGCGCTCGCGATCGTCGCGAGGACGAACCCGACGAGCAGCACGAGGATCAGGCCCTTGCGCGGGAACTTCGCCGACATCGCCGCGATGGTGGGAGCACCGACGACGACCCCGAGGGCGTAGGCGCTGACGAGCCAGCCCGCGTGCGCGATGCCGGCATCCGGGTCGAGGCCGTACTGCTGCGGCAGCAGCGCCTGCGCGATGTTCGGCAGCAGGCCCATCGCGACGAACTCGGTCGACCCGATGGCGAAGCCGCCGAGGGCGAGCGAGATGAGCGCGGCGGTGCGACGCGCAGGCGTGAGCTGTGACATGGGGCCTGTTCTCGGACGACGTCCTGCACGGGCGGCGTCGGATCGGGGTGTCGGCTGGACGGTGTCGCCTGGGCGACGGTGGTGACGGAGGCGTCCCGCGGTCGTCGCGGTCCACGTGCCGATCGGCAGCGCGGCCACGCCCGAACGGGGTGCCGGTCCGGGTTCAGCAGCGAACGGGACGGTCCGGGTGGCGACGACCATCCGGTCCGAGCAGTGTAGACCGCTCCAACGGCCGAACGGAAGTCGCCGTGCGCGGCCAGCACGGGTCGCACCGGGCTTGCCCGGTCGTACCCGAGGTGAACCGGGTCAGGCCGCCTGGCGCTCCGTGTGGGCGGGACGCGTCGACGCGGGTGTGAGATCGGGCAGCTCGTCGCGGTGCGTCCAACCGGCGCCGCACTCGGCGCACGTGGCCCAGGCGTTCTCGCCCTGTTCGTCCGTGTCGATGACGACCGTTCGCAGGTCGCAGTCGGGGCACCAGCCGTCGTGGGTCATCACGCGCTCCTCGTCGTCTCGGGGCCACCGGATGTGGCTCGACACGGGCCATGAGACACCCGACCACCGACATCCGAGGGAGGGCGTCGGCGTGTCGCGCGGGCCCTCGTTGTTCAATGAGCACGTGACCCTCGCCGCCACCGTGCTCGCCTCGTGCCGCGCCGGCGCGCCCGTGAACTGCGAGGACGCCACCGACCCGATGGGCATGGTCATCGTGCTCATCGCGGTGCTCGCCGGCATCGCGCTGCTGACGGTGTTCGTGGTGCTCGGACCGGACCCCCGCCGTCGGACCCGGGCACGGCGGCGCGACAAGCGCTGAGCGCTGCAGCCGCAGCGCGCGCCAGCGGGTTCAGCGCTACTCGCCGAGCGCAGCCTCGAGCCGCTCGAGCTTGCCGTCGATCTCGCCGGTGTGCCCCGGTCGGATGTCGGCCTTGAGCACGAGCGACACCCGCGTGCCGTAGACGCCCACGGCCTCGGTGGCGCGCTTGACGACGTCCATGACCTCGTCCCACTCCCCCTCGAGCTCGGTGAACATCGACGACGTGCGGTTCGGCAGGCCGCTCTCACGGACCACCCGCACGGCTGCGGCGACGGCGTCGTGCACGGAGCCGTCCGCCTGTTCGGAGGGACCACCGGACGGAGCAACGGAGAAGGCGACGATCATGCGTCCATCCTGCCCGCGCCCCGGCCCATCCGCACCAGCTCGACCACGGTCCACGCCAGGATCGCCACCTCGAGCACGTTCCGCAGCGTCAGCACCACGAGCATCCACGGCTGCAGCGTGAGCACCTGGTCGTAGTAGGCCGGGTAGATCAGCTGCGTCAGCACGGCGGTGGGGAGCGCGGCGATCGCGATCGGCACGAACCGGCGCACACTCGGCGTCCCGGCGGCCAGTCCCCACACGATCGGCACGGCGAGCCACCCGATGTACTGCGGCGACCCGACCTTGTTGGTGGCGATGAGCGTGGCGACGAACAGCAGCGCGAGCACGGGAGCGAGCTCGGCCCGACGGGCGCCACGGCGTGCGGCCCACAGCGCGAGCACGACACCGGCGACGACCACGAGGGCCATCAGCGGCGTCGAGACCGCGGCAGCGGCGTGCGTGCCGGCCCCGGAGACCTCGAACGTCAGGATCTGCTGGTTGTAGAACACGGCCGCACCGGGAGCCCCGAACGCTGCCGCCCACATGAACGGCGTCGCGAGCGGTGACTCGATCTGCAGCGCCCGACCGGTCTGCTCCCCGATGAACGACAGCAGGTACGGCGCTCCGCCCCAGAGCACGTCGACGAGCACGATGAGCGCGCTGAGCACGAGGGCACCGGCCAGCACACCGCGGCGGTGCCCCTTGCGCAGGAGCAGCAGCACGGCGACGAGGGCGGCCGGCCAGACCTTCGTCCACGCACCGGCGGTGAACAGCGCCGAGGCGACCGCCGGCCGCGAGGCGACGAAGGCCACCCCGACCAGCGCGAACACCGTCGCCACCGTGTCGATGCGACCGAGCGCGATCGGCCCGAGTGCGAGCAGGAACGCGAGCCACCACCACACGACCCGCACGCCACGCGACGACGAGCCGTCCGCACGCGAGCCGAACGCACCGCGCGCCCGGAACCGCCACAGGAACGCACACGCGACGGCGTCGAGCAGCACCATCAGCAGCAGCCACCCAGAGCCGATCGACGCGATCCCACCGAGTGCTGCGGCGGCCATCGGCACGATCGCCAGGATCGGGTAGACCCACTCGCCGTCGATCCCGACCCAGAAGTCCGCGCTCCGCCCGGTCTCGATCCACCGGCTGTAGGTGATGGTGACGTCGCCGAGCGGCAGGTTCGCCGAGATCGCGGTCAGCCACCACAGCGCCGCGTGCACGGCGGCGAACGCCAGGACGAACCCGACGCGTTCGATCCACGGGTTCCCGGTCCTGCGCACCGAACGAGCGTACCGGCAGGGAGCGCACCCGAACCCGCAGCGAGCGCACCCGAACCGGCTGAGAATCCCAGGCTCCCCCAACCATGACGTGTCACCGTCTTGCTCGTGACCACCGAAACCCCGCGCGGGCGCCGCAAGGCCGTCATCTGGATCTCCGTCATCGCCGCCGTCGTCGTGCTCGGCGTCATCGGGGCGATCGTCGCGACGAACGTCTACACGAGCAACGAGAACGCGAAGGCGTCGGCGGCACCGTCCGTGGCCGCCAGCCGCGAGGCCTCCACCCTCGACGACTCCGACCTGTCCGGCGCGTGGACGGTCGGCGGCGACTCCGAGGCCGGATACCGCCTGCACGAGGTCCTCAACGGCTCCGACGTCACCGTCACCGGCCGCACCGACAGCGTCTCCGGCAGCGCCACCGTCGACGGCACGAGCATCACGAAGGCGACGATCACGGTGCAGGTCGCCGACATCGCCACCGACTCCGACCAGCGCGACTCCTACTTCCGCGACTCCGCGATGGACACCGCCGCCTTCCCCGAGGCCACGTTCGAACTCACCGAGCCGATCGCCGACGCGGTCCCGAGCGGCTCGGACACGACGAAGGTCACCGCTGCCGGCAAGCTCACGCTGCACGGCGTCACGAAGGACGTCACCGCCGACCTGCAGGTCGGCCTGAACGGCGACGGCGTCGACATCTCCGGCTCGATCCCGGTCACGTTCTCGGACTACGGCGTGCAGGCGCCGAGCCTCGGCTTCGTGAAGGTCGACGACTCCGGCACGGTCGAGTTCCTGGTGCACGCGACCCCCGCGAGCTGACGTCCGCGACGCGCGTCACGCCCGTGACGTGCGCGACAGGCGGACGGGAGGCCCGTGGCGGCCCCGCCACGGGCCTCCCGTCCGTCCCCTGCTCGCGTCCCAGGCCGCGCCCGCGCACGCATGCGTGCGCATGTTGCGACCTTCCACCTGTCGAACCCGCGGTGTCCCGTCGGAACATGCGCACGTACCCATTGCGTGCGCATCTTCCGACAGAACACGCGTCGATCACCTCGTGGATCGTCGGAAGGTGCACGCGCACCGACCGCTACCCGCGCGCGTCGCCGTCGATGACCAGGTCCCGCACGACCCCGGGCAGCTCGGCGATGAGCCCGGTCATCGGGAACGGCCCGCCACCGGAGGCCCGCCGCGCCGCGAGCCCGTGCACCACCGCGGCCGACGCGGCCAGGTGCGCGAGGTCCGACGGCGTCAGGGACGACCCCGCAGCCTCGACGGAGCCCTGCCGCGACGCCACGAGCGCGCCGAGCACCCCGCCGAGCACGTCCCCGGCACCGGCGGCGGCGAGCCACGGCGTCGCCGACGACGCCACCAACCGGACCGACCCGTCGGGCGTGACCACGTGCGTGCGCTCGCCCTTGAGCAGGACGACGCTGCCGGTCTGCGCGGCGGCACGGAGCGCTGCTGCGGCCGGGTCCTGCTCGATCGACTCGCGGGAGACGCCGAGCAACGACGCGAGCTCCCCCGCGTGCGGGGTCAGGACGGCGAGCGGGCCGAGGTCGACGAGCGGGATCGCGCCCGCGTCGACCACGACCGGGACGCCGTCGTCCGAAGCGTGCGTGAAGGCCGAGGCGGTCGTGTCGTCCAGGTCACCGAGCGATGACGCCGAGATTCCTGAGCCGACGAGCCAGGCCTGCACCCGACCGACGCCGGCGACGGACTCGGGGCGACGCGCCAGGACGTGGTCCGACGCCCGCGACGGCCCGACGTACCGGACCATGCCGACACCGGTGTGGATCGCGGCGTCGACCCCGAGCACCGCGGCACCCGGGTACTGGTCGGAGCCGGTCGCGATGCCGAGCACCCCGCGGCGGTACTTGGTGGACTCCCCCGTCGGCGCGGTGACCCACGCGGCGGCATCGGACGGCTGGACGGGCACGAAGTCGTTCACCGGCCCCACGTTACGGTGGAGCGCATGAGCCTGTTCCTGCCTGGTCGCGTGGTGGTCTTCGACTACGGCGAGGTGATCAGCCGGACGCCGCACGCGTCGCGCGACGCCCTCGTCGAGCTGACCGGGGTGCCCGCCGACGAACTGTTCCCCTCCTACCAGGAGCTCCGCCACGACCTCGACCGCGGCGACCTGTCCGTGGTGGCGTACTGGCGGGCGATCGGCGAGCGCGTCGGGCGGACCTGGAGCATCACCGACATCCACCGGTTCTGGGCGGTCGACTTCACCGGGTGGTTCGAGGTCGAACCGGAGACCCTGGCGATCGTCGAGGAGCTGCACGACGCGGGGACCCGGGTGGCGCTGCTGTCGAACGCCGGCTTCGACTTCGGTGACCCGTACCGACGCTCCCCGATGGGCTCGCTGTTCGAGACGGTGGTGGTGAGCGCCGAGGAGCACGTCCTGAAGCCCGACGCATCCATCTACCGCGACACGTGCGCACGTCTGGGAATCGAGCCGCAGCAGATGGTGTTCGTGGACAACAGGGCCGAGAACGCCACCGGCGCGGAAGCGATCGGGGCGGTCGGCCACCACTACACGTCGTCGGCGTCACTGCGGTCGTTCCTGACGGAACTCGCGGCCGAGCCGGCGCCCGTCCCCTGAGGAGTCCCGCGTGACGCACGCCCTGTTCGAGCCGATCACCATCCGCGACCTGACGGTCCGCAACCGCATCTGGGTCTCCCCGATGTGCCAGTACTCGGCCGAGGAGCAGGACGGCGTGCCGACCGCGTGGCACCTCGTCCACCTGGGCGGCTTCGCCAAGGGCGGTGCCGGTGCGGTGGTCGTCGATGCGACCGGCGTGGTGCCGGAAGGCCGGATCAGCCCGCAGGACCTCGGGCTCTGGAACGACCAGCAGCGCGATGCCTTCAAGCCGATCGTCGACTTCCTGCACGCGCAGGGCGCTGCCGCCGGTGTCCAGCTCGCGCACGCCGGCCGCAAGGCGTCGACGTTCCGCCCGTGGGAGTCCACGCACGGTTCGGTCCCCGTCGACCAGGGCGGCTGGTCCACCGTCGCCCCGTCCGCCGTGGCCTTCGACGGCTACGCGGTCCCGCGCGAGCTGGAGACCGAGGACATCCGGGTCGTCGCACTGGCGTTCGCGCAGTCCGCTCGCCGCGCCGTCGAGGCCGGGTTCGACCTGGTCGAGATCCACGCCGCCCACGGGTACCTGCTGCACCAGTTCCTCTCGCCGTTGAGCAACCACCGCACCGACCAGTACGGCGGGTCGCTCGAGAACCGTGCCCGGGCGCTGCTCGAGGTCCTCGACGCCGTCCGTGCCGAGGTCGGCGAGGGCTTCCCGATCGTCGTGCGGTTCTCGGCGACCGACTGGGTGGACGGTGGGGTCACGCTCGACGAGACAACGCATGTCGCTCGGTGGGCCGCGGAGCACGGCGCGGACCTGGCCGACGTCTCGACCGGCGGCAGCGTCGCGAGCGCGCCGATCCCGGTCGGCCCCGGCTACCAGGTGCCGCACGCCGCGGCGATCAAGCGCGACGCCGGCATCGGCACCATCGCGGTCGGCATGATCTCCGAGGGCTTCCAGGCCGAGCAGATCGTCGCGACCGGCCAGGCCGACGTGGTGATGGTGGGCCGCGAGTTCCTGCGCGACCCGGGCTTCCCGCTGCGCGTGGCCGTCGAGCTCGGCGTGACCGTCGACTACGAGCCGCAGCAGTACCACCGCGCGCGGGTCACGGCGTAGACGCGCGGCCTTCCTGAACGGATTCTCGGTCGGCCCCTCGGGCAGGCAGTACGATTGGCAGCACTGTGGACGATCCCCCGAATAGTTCTTCGCCTCACTCATCCGCCGCTCACTCGGTGAGCTGCACGTCATCCCCGTGCGCGGACGGGGGTGAATCATGAGTCCGATCGACATCGTCATGCTCGTCGGCGGCATCCTGCTGACACTCGGCACCGGGGTCTTCGTCGCGTCCGAGTTCGCGCTGGTCAACCTCGACCGCGCCGACGTCGAAGCGCGTCGTGACCGCGGTGAGCCGGGCCTGGCACCCGTCATCGGGGCGTTGAAGGTCACCTCGACGCACCTGTCCAGTGCGCAGCTCGGCATCACGCTGACCACGCTGCTCACCGGCTACCTGCTCGAGCCGTCCATCGCGAAGCTGCTCGAAGCGCCGTTCCTGGCGATGAACCTGCCCGAGGGCATCGTCGAGACCGTCGGATCGATCATCGCGCTCGTCATCGCGACCCTGCTGTCGATGATCCTCGGCGAGCTCGTGCCGAAGAACTTCGCGCTCGCGCTGCCGCTGCAGACCGCGAAGCTCGTCGTGCCGTTGCAGATCGCCTTCACGACCGTGTTCAAGCCGGCGGTCGCGGTGCTCAACGGCACCGCGAACGCCGTGCTGCGGTCGATCGGCATCGAGCCGCAAGAGGAACTGTCCGGTGCTCGCAGCGCCGAGGAGCTCACCTCGCTGCTCCGCCGTTCGGCGTCCGAGGGGTCGCTCGAGCAGGACACCGCGACGCTCCTCCAGCGGACGATCTCGTTCTCGGAGCTCAGCGCCAGCGACGTCATGACGCCGCGCCCGCGGCTCTCCACCATCCGGGTGTCCGAGTCCGCGCAGGACGTCATCGCCCTCGCCCGCAAGACCGGCTTCAGCCGCTTCCCCGTCATCGAGGAGGACGCGGACGACGTCGTCGGCATCGTGCACGTCAAGCAGGCCGTCGCCGTCCCCCGCGAGAAGCGCCCGGAGGTCCCCGTCGGAGCGCTCATGACCGACGCCGAACGCGTGCCCGAGACGATGCCGGGCGACACCCTGCTCGCCGAGGTCCGCGGCCGCGGCTACCAGATGGTCATCGTGGTCGACGAGTACGGCGGCACCGCCGGGGTCGTCACGCTCGAGGACCTCATCGAGGAGATCGTCGGCGAGGTCTCCGACGAGCACGACCGCGCGCGCATCGACGTGGTCCGTTCCCGCGACTGGCTGACCTTCCCCGGCCTGCTGCGTCCCGACGAGCTCGAGGACCGCGCCGGCGTGAAGGTGCCGGAGGACGGCCCGTACGAGACCGTCGGCGGCTTCCTCATGTCGACGCTCGGCCGCCTGCCCGTCGTCGGTGACGAGGTCCCGCTCGACAGCGGTGTCTTCCGGGTCGAACGTCTGGACGGCCGCCGGATCGACCGCATCCGCTGGACCCCGACGGACACCGCGGCGACCGCCATCATCATCCCGGCCACGAAGACCGGCACCAAGACCGCGAAGCGGTCCGAGACGAAGGAGAGCACCCGATGAGCTCCGACTGGTGGGGGATCTTCTGGCTCTTCGTGCTGCTGCTCGGCAACGCGTACTTCGTCGCCGCCGAGTTCGCCGTCATCTCCGCCCGCCGCTCCCAGATCGAACCGCGCGCAGAAGAAGGCTCGAAGGCCGCGCAGATGACCCTGTGGGCGATGGAGCACGCCACCCGCATGCTCGCGACCACGCAGCTCGGCATCACGGTCTGCTCGCTGCTCATCCTGAACGTCTCCGAGCCGGCGATCCACCACCTGCTCGAGGTGCCGCTGCACCTGACGGGCTGGAGCGTCGAGGTCGTCGGCACCGTGGCGTTCGTGGTCACGCTGCTGCTCGTCTCGTTCCTGCACGTGGTGTTCGGCGAGATGGTCCCGAAGAACATCTCGTTCTCGATGCCGGACCGCGCAGCGCTGCTGCTCGTGCCGACGCTCTGGTACATCGGCCACGGCCTGCACTGGGTCATCGTCGGCCTGAACGAGGTCGCGAACGCCGTGCTGCGCCTGTTCCGCGTCGAGCCCAAGGACGAAGCCGTCAGCGCCTTCACGGTGGAAGAGGTGCAGACGATCGTGGAGCAGTCCCGCCGCGAGGGCACCCTGACCGACGACGGCAAGCTCGCCCTGGCGTTCGAGTTCACCGAGAAGAAGGTCCGCGACGTCGCCGTGCCGATGGCCGAGCTCGTCACCCTGCCCGAGGACGCCACCCCGGCGGACGTCGAGCGTGCGGTGGCGCAGCGCGGGTTCTCGCGGTACGTGCTCGTCGGCGAGGACGGCTCCCCCACGGGCTACGTGCACGTGAAGGACGTCATCGACCTGCGGCCGGACGAGTTCGACGACCCGGTGCCGCCGAAGCGCATCCGCCAGCTCATCTCGCTCTACACGGAGATGGACCTGGAGGACGCCCTGGCCACCATGCGGGCTGCGGGCCGCCACGTCGCGCGGGCGTTCGACGCCGATGGCCGGACCCTCGGCGTGCTCTTCCTCGAGGACATCCTCGAGGAGCTCGTCGGCGAGGTCGAGGACGCGACCCGACGCCGGTAGCCGCACCGCCAGTCCCGCCAGTTCCGCCAAAGCGACAGATTCCCGCGAACGTTCCGCAGGGATCTGTCGCTTTCGCGATGGCGGACGGGAGTCCCGCGGCAACGCAGCCACGGGCTTCCCGTCCGCCCCGCGGCCAGCCGCGAGACTCGGCGTGAGCGACCGATCTCACGGCCGGCGCTACAGATTCGGTCGCCCAGCCGAGACTCGGTGCCGCCAGTCCCGCCAAAGCGACAGATTCCCGCGAACGTTCCGCAGGGATCTGTCGCTTTCGCGATGGCGGACGGGAGGCACGTGGCGGTCTCACCACGGGCCTCCCGTCCGTTCGTGGTCGCGACCAGGGCCGCGCCCGCCGGCGCGCTACCAGCTGACGGGGAGCGGCTTGCCCTCTTCGTAGCCGGCGGCGGACTGGATGCCGACCAGGGCACGCTCGGAGAACTCGGCCAGCGACGCGGCGCCCGCGTAGGTGGCGGAGCTCCGGACGCCCGTGGTGATCATGTCGAGCAGGTCCTCGACGCTCGGGCGCTCCGGGTCGAGGTAGATCGTCGACGACGAGATCCCCTCGGCGAAGAGCTCCTTGCGGGCCCGCTCGTACGGGTCGAGCCGCTCGAAGCGCTCGCGGACGGCCTTCGCGGACGCCATCCCCCAGCTCTCCTTGTAGGCCTTGCCGGCGGCGTCGCGACGGAGCACGCCCGGCGCTTCGAGGGTGCCGGCGAACCACGAGCCGATCATCACGGCCGAGGCGCCGGCCGCCAGTGCGAGGGCGACGTCGCGCGGGTAGCGCACCCCGCCGTCGGCCCAGACGTGCGCGCCGAGGGACCGGGCGGCGGCGGCGGTCTCGAGGACGGCGGAGAACTGCGGCCGACCGACGGCGGTCATCATGCGCGTGGTGCACATGGCGCCGGGTCCGACACCGACCTTGATGATGTCCGCGCCCGCGTCGACGAGGTGGGCGACGGCGTCGGCGGTGACGACGTTGCCGGCGACGAGCGGGATGCCGAGCCGGAGCCCCGCGACGGTGCGGAGCGCGCGGAGCATGCTCTCCTGGTGGCCGTGCGCCGTGTCGAGCACGAGCACGTCGACCCCGGCGGCGGCGAGGGCCTGCGCCTTGGCGGCGACGTCGCCGTTGATGCCGATCGCGGCCGCGACGCGCAGGCGACCAGAGACGTCGACGGCCGGCGTGTAGATGTCCGAGCGGATGGCGCTGGTCCGGCTCGTGGTGCCGACGACCTTGCCGTGCCGCACGACGGGCGCGAAGTCGACCTCGGCGCCGCTCAGGACGTCGTAGACGTGGCGGGGCGTGCCGGCGTCCTCGGCGTCGATCGCGGTCGAGGCGCCGTGCAGCAGGTCGCCGAGCGTCGCGTCGGGACCGGCGTCGCCGAGCCGGCTGGCGGGGACGCACCCGAGGTACTCCCCGGCGGCGTCGCGGACCACCACGCCCCGACCGGCGACGGGCAGCAGCTGCTCGAGCGCCTCGGCGACGGTGGTGGACGAGCCCATGTCGTAGGCGGTGTCGTAGTCGACCGGCTGGTCCTTCACCCAGCGGATCGCGGCGTCGAGGTCCTGCAGGTGCATGTCCTGCGGCAGGACGCCGAGGCCCCCGCGCCGGGCCAGGGTCGCGGCGAGGCGCGGACCCGTGACCGAGTTCATGTTGGCGCTCACGATCGGGATCGTCGCACCGCTGCCGTCGTTCGACGCGAGGTCGACGTCGAAGCGGCTCGTCACGCCGGATCGGCTCGGGACGAGGAAGACGTCGGAGTAGGTCAGGTCGTGTGTCGGCCGCGTCTCGTAGAACCTCATGGGCCCCACTGTACGGCTCCGCCCGGAGGCCGGACCGGGCCCCGACTCGCGCCGCGGCTGACACCGAACGGACATGTGCGAGCGGCTAGGCTTGGCACCTGTGCGGGGCAGGGTTGCACCGCACGACACACACGAGCATCTATCGACGGAGAGTGGGCGATCGGCTGTGTCGAGCCATCTGACCGGAACGGACGAGACCGCGGGCGAATTCGGGGCGAACGAGTGGCTCGTCGACGAGCTCTACGAGCAGTTC
This sequence comes from Curtobacterium sp. PhB25, assembly GCF_004365375.1. Lineage (NCBI taxonomy): Bacteria > Bacillati > Actinomycetota > Actinomycetes > Micrococcales > Microbacteriaceae > Curtobacterium > Curtobacterium sp. PhB25. Next base: position 880,901 of record NZ_SODR01000001.1, read on the forward strand.
GTCGCGGACAAGGAGTCGGTCGACAAGTCCTGGTGGCCGGTCCTCGAGAGCTACCACCGCACGCAGGTCGGCGGCGCTCCGGCAGCTGACCAGCAGTCCTCGACGCCCGCGCAGTCGACCACGCAGCAGCCCGCGACCGGCGACGCGCCGGCCCCGCAGCAGGCAGCGCAGGGTGGTCCGATCCAGGCGAAGACCACGTCGCGCCAGCCGACCCCGCCGCCGATCCCGGCCGAGGCCAACGACGCCGCCGACGACCACGAGGAGACCCACGAGGACGTGGCGACCCCGCTCCGGGGCATGGCGAAGACCCTGGCGTCGAACATGGACGCCTCGCTGACCGTCCCGACGGCAACGAGTGTCCGGACGACCCCGGCGAAGCTGATGATCGACAACCGGATCGTCATCAACAACCACCTGCGCCGTGCCCGCGGCGGCAAGATCTCCTTCACCCACCTCATCGGGTGGGCGATGGTGCAGGCACTCAAGGACTTCCCGAGCCAGAACGTGTTCTACGAGGAGCGCGACGGCAAGCCGTTCGTCGTCGCCCCGGCGCACGTGGGCCTCGGCATCGCGATCGACGTCCCGAAGAAGGACGGCACCCGGTCGCTCCTCGTGCCGAGCATCAAGCGTGCGGAGACCCTGACCTTCGGCCAGTTCCTGTCGGCCTACGAGGACCTGGTCAAGCGGGCCCGCGACAACAAGCTGACGCCGGCCGACTTCCAGGGCACGACGATCTCGCTCACGAACCCGGGCGGCATCGGCACCGTGCACTCGGTCCCCCGCCTGACCAAGGGGCAGGGCGCGATCATCGGCGCCGGCGCCCTCGAGTACCCGGCGCAGTTCCAGGGCTCGGCGTCGAAGACCCTCGTCGAGCTCGGCATCGGCAAGACCATCACCCTGACGAGCACCTACGACCACCGGGTGATCCAGGGCGCCGGCTCGGGCGAGTACCTCAAGCACGTGCACGAACGCCTCATCGGCGAGCACGGCTTCTACGACGGCATCTTCGCGGCGCTCCGGATCCCGTACAAGCCGATCCAGTGGGCGAACGACATCAACGTCGACCTGGCGCACCGGGTCAACAAGACCGCCCGCGTGCAGGAGCTCATCAACAGTTACCGCGTCCGCGGGCACCTGATGGCCGACATCGACCCGCTCGAGTACCGCCAGCGCACGCACCCCGACCTCGAGATCGAGAGCCACGGGCTGACGTTCTGGGACCTCGACCGCGAGTTCGTCACCGGTGGGCTGGCCGGCACGACGAGTGCTCCGCTGCGCGACGTCCTCGGGATCCTGCGCGACGCCTACTGCCGCACCGTCGGCATCGAGTACATGCACATCCAGGACCCGGAGCAGCGCCGCTGGGTGCAGGAACGCATCGAGGTCCCGTACTCGAAGCCGTCGAAGGACGAGCAGCTGCGCGTCCTCGGCAAGCTCAACGAGGCCGAGGCGTTCGAGACCTTCCTGCAGACCAAGTACGTCGGGCAGAAGCGCTTCTCGCTCGAGGGCGGCGAGTCCACCATCGCGTTCCTCGACACGCTCATCCAGCACGCTGCCGGTGTCGGCCTGGCCGAGGTCGCGATCGGCATGGCCCACCGCGGTCGCCTGAACGTCCTGACGAACATCGCCGGCAAGACCTACGGCCAGATCTTCCGTGAGTTCGAGGGCTCGTCCCTGCCGGGCTCGGTGTCCGGTCAGGGTTCCGGCGACGTGAAGTACCACGTCGGCACCGAGGGGCTGTTCCGCACCTCGGACGGCTCGAGCATCCCCGTGACGATCGCGGCGAACCCGTCCCACCTCGAGGCCGTCGACGGCGTGCTCGAGGGCATCGTCCGGGCCAAGCAGGACAAGCAGGGCCCCGGTTCGACGAACGTCCTACCGGTGCTCGTGCACGGCGACGCGGCGATGGCCGGTCAGGGCGTGGTCGTCGAGACGCTGCAGATGTCGCAGCTCCGCGGCTACCGCACGGGCGGCACCGTGCACCTGGTCATCAACAACCAGGTCGGGTTCACCACCCCGCCCGAGTCGGCGCGCAGCTCGGTGTACTCCACCGACGTCGCCAAGACGATCCAGGCGCCGATCTTCCACGTGAACGGCGACGACCCCGAAGCCGTCGCACGCGTCGCCGACCTGGCGTTCGCGTACCGCGAGGCGTTCCACCGTGACGTCGTCATCGACCTCATCTGCTACCGCCGCCGCGGGCACAACGAGGGCGACGACCCCTCGATGACCCAGCCGCTCATGTACAACCTGATCGAGGCGAAGCGGTCCGTCCGCACGCTGTACACCGAGGCCCTCGTCGGCCGCGGGGACATCACGCAGGAAGAGTACGACGAGGCGCACCGCGACTTCCAGGACCGCCTCGAGCGTGCCTTCGCCGAGACGCACGAGGCGCAGACCGGCACCATCCCGGTGATCCAGGTCGACGACGACGGTGCCGTGCAGGGGCTCGAACGCCCGGCGGCGCAGCAGGACGACTCCGAGGTCGAGGTCCGCGAGACCGCGGTGTCGGAAGAGCTCGTCCGCTCCATCGGTGACGCGCACAGCAACCCGCCCGCTGGCTTCTCGATCCACCCGAAGCTGCAGCAGCTGCTGTCGAAGCGCACCGACATGACGCGCAACGGCGGCGTGGACTGGGCGATGGCCGAGCTCATGGCGATCGGTTCGCTGCTGGTGGAAGGCAAGCCCGTCCGGTTCGCCGGCCAGGACGCCCGCCGCGGCACCTTCGTCCAGCGCCAGGCGGTGTTCCACGACCGGTCGAACGGCCAGGAGTGGCTGCCGCTGTCGAACCTCACCGAGGACCAGGCCCGGTTCACCATCTACGACTCGCTGCTCAGCGAGTACGCGGCGATGGCGTTCGAGTACGGCTACTCGGTCGAGCGGCCCGAGGCACTCGTGCTGTGGGAGGCGCAGTTCGGCGACTTCGCGAACGGCGCCCAGACCGTCATCGACGAGTTCATCTCGTCCGCCGAGCAGAAGTGGGGGCAGCGCTCCGGCCTCGTCCTGCTGCTGCCGCACGGCTACGAGGGCCAGGGACCGGACCACTCGTCCGCCCGCATCGAGCGCTACCTGCAGCTGTGCGCCGAGGACAACATGGTCGTCGCCCGCCCGTCCACTCCGGCGTCGTACTTCCACCTGCTGCGCCGCCAGGCGTGGGAGCGTCCGCAGAAGCCGCTGATCGTGTTCTCCCCGAAGGCCATGCTCCGCCTGCGCCAGGCGACGAGCGCGGTCGAGGCCTTCACGAACGGCACCTTCCAGGAAGTGATCGACGAAGACCGTCTGCGCTCATCCGACCACCCCGACAAGGCGGCGGTGCGTCGGGTGGTCCTGCACTCCGGCAAGGTGCACCACGACCTGCGCGCCGAGGCGGACAAGCGCGGGGTCACCGACGTCGCCCTCGTCCGGCTCGAGCAGCTCGCGCCGCTCCCCCTCGAGCGCATCCTCGAGGTGTTGGCCGGCTACCCGGACGCCGACGTCGTGTGGGCGCAGGAGGAGCCGGAGAACCAGGGCGCCTGGCCGTTCGTCTGCATGAACCTGTCGCCGCACCTCGACGGTCGGCCGCTGTCGGTCGCCGCCCGTGCCGCGAGTGCCGCGCCGGCCACCGGCTCGTCGAAGCGCTCCGCACAGGAAGCCACCGAGGTCATCGAGAAGGCGTTGAACGCGTCGGCCTGAGCGTCAGGAAGCGCCCCGCGCGGGAGTCCGAGGGACTCCTGCACGGGGCGCTTCGACGTTCGCGAGGAACGTGACGGCTACGCGATCTTCGTGTAGCGCACACCCGCGTCGTGGTACCCGCGCTTCTGGTAGAACCGGTGCGCGCTGTCCGTGGCAGCCGCACTGACGGCGCTCAGGCGACGCGCGCCCTGCTCGACCGCCCACGCTTCGAAGGTGCCGATGAGCGCGGAACCGGTGCCGAGCCTCCTGGCCGTGTCGTCGACCACCAGCAGCAGGAGCTGCGCCGTCGGCTCGTCGCTCGCGTACGCCCAGGTGACCTGCGCGCCGGCGACGGCGACCGCGCGACCGTCGTCGCCACGCACCACCCAGGTGCGGTGTCCGGCCTCGGGCGTGAGCCGCTCGAGGCGTGCGCGCATCGCCGCGTCGTCGACCTCGTGGCCGAGCAGGCGGACGAGGGCAGCGACGTCGGAGACGTCCGTGTCGGACCAGGTGGTGATCGACTCGACGAGGAGGGTCATGTCCGTGACACTACCGACCCGACCCGCCGTGTGACGACGGAGCCGAGGACCTCAGTGGGTCGACTGCTCCAGCCGGATGCGCGCGAGGATCTCGCCACGCAGTTCTTCCGGAGCGGTCTCCTTGCACGCGCGGCGCACGGTCTCGATCAGGACGACGCCGACGCGGTGTTCGGTCGTGCAGTCCTCGCAGTCGTCCATGTGCTCACGGATGTCCGCCGCGTCCTCGCGGCAGAGCTCCCCGTGCAGGAACTCCTCGAGCTCGGCCTTCGCCTTGGAGCAGTCGCAGCCGCTCATCGTGCTTCCTTCCCATCGACGCGACCCTCGGTCGCGGCAGTCTTCCGGCCTCGTCCGCGCATCGTCGCCGTCGACGCTGCGTCCGGGACGATGCCGGTCTCACGGGCGTGGTCCGCCAGGAGCCCCCGGAGGAGCCGGCGACCACGGTGCAGACGGCTCATGACCGTCCCCACGGGGGTCTTCATGATGTCGGCGATCTCCTGGTACGAGAAGCCCTCGACATCGGCGAAGTACACGGCCATCCGGAAGTCCTCGGGGATGGCCTGCAGGGCGTCCTTGACGGCGGACGACGGCAGGTGGTCGATCGCGTCGGCCTCGGCGGACCGTGCGGAGATCGACTGGGTGACGCTCTCGGCGCCGCCGAGCTGCCAGTCCTCGAGCTCGTCGATGGTGCCCTGGTACGGGTTCCGCTGGTTCTTGCGGTACGTGTTGATGAACGTGTTCGTCAGGATCCGGTACAGCCAGGCCTTCAGGTTCGTGCCCTGCTTGAACTGGCGGAACGCGGCGAACGCCTTGACGAAGGTCTCCTGCACCAGGTCCGAGGCGTCGGCCGGGTTGCGGGTCATCCGCATCGCCGCGCCGTACAGCTGGTCCATGAAGGGCAGTGCCTGGGTCTCGAAGAGGGCCCGGAGTTCGTCGGCCGACACGGTCTTGGCGTCGACGAAGGACTCGTCGTCCGCTTCTTCCGCCTCGACCGCGTCGAGCTGCTCCTCGGTCTCCTCGACCAGGTCGTGCGGTGCTGCCTGCGGCTCGTCGGTCGTCATCGCGGGCCAGTCTAGAGCGAGCGACGTGGACACGCCGGGCAGGCGCGTCCGCGAGGGTGCGAGTGCTGTCGCCAAGGGTCCTCCCGATCGTTTCAGTAGTCTTGTGAACCGATGGCAGACACGACGCATTCCCAGAGCGGTGCACAGGCCGCCGCGGACCCGGCCCCCTGGATCGCCCCGCTCGCGCGCGGTCCCCTGCGTGGCGACGTCGCGCTGCCCGGCTCGAAGTCGCTGACGAACCGCGAGCTCGTGCTCGCCGCCCTCGCCGACGGCCCCTCCGTCATCCGCCTGCCGCTGCACTCGCGCGACTCGGCGCTCATGATCGCGGCGCTCCGGCAGCTCGGCGTCGGGATCGACGAGGTCGAGCCGGCACCGGGAACGCAGCCGAACCCCTACGGGCCCGACCTCCGGATCACCCCGGCACCGATGCACGGCGACGTCCGCGTCGACTGCGGCCTCGCCGGCACCGTGATGCGGTTCCTGCCGCCGCTGGCCGCCCTGGCGGTCGGCCCGGTCGTCGTCGACGGCGACCCCTACGCCCGCAAGCGTCCGATGCACGCGATCATCGGGGCGCTCGTCGACCTGGGCGTCGACGTCACCGACGACGGCGCCGGCTCGATGCCGTTCGCGTTCACCGGCACCGGGTCGGTCCGCGGAGGCGCCCTGTCGATCGATGCATCGGCGTCGTCGCAGTTCGTGTCGGGCCTGCTGCTCTCCGCGCCCCGCTTCGACGAGGGCCTGCACCTCACCCACGTCGGGGAGCGCCTGCCGAGCCTGCCGCACATCGAGATGACCGTCGCCGCGCTCCGTGCCCGCGGCGTGACCGTCGACGAACCCGCGGTCGGCGAGTGGGTCGTCCACCCCGGTCCGATCGCCGCGCGCGACGTCACCATCGAGCCCGACCTGTCGAACGCCGCGCCGTTCGCGGTCGCCGCGCTCGTCGCCGGCGGCACCGTCCGCATCCGCACCTGGCCGCGCGAGACCACGCAGGTCGGCGCCGACCTCGAGACGCTCCTGCCCCTGTGGGGCGCGACCGTGGCCCGTGACGGCGACGACCTGGTCGTCGACGGCGGCGTCGGGATCCGGGGCGGGGCCTCCTTGCCGGGTCTCGACCTGGACCTCAGCCGCGGCGGCGAACTCGCACCGGCGCTCGTCGCGCTGGCCGCGCTGGCCGGCGGGCCGACCGAGATCACCGGGATCGGCCACCTGCGTGGGCACGAGACGGATCGTCTCGCCGCGCTCGCGGCGGACGTGAACCGGTCGGGAGGCGCGGTGCACGAACTCGACGACGGCCTGCGCATCGAGCCTGCCGCGCTCCACGGCGGCGGCTGGGCCGCGTACGACGACCACCGGATGGCGACGGCCGGCGCCGTCGTGGGCCTCGTCGTCGACGGCGTCGCCGTCGACGACATCGGGTGCACGGCCAAGACGCTGCCGCAGTTCCCCGAGCTGTGGGCGGCGCTCGTCTCGACCGGGGACGCGGGGGCCTGACGCATGAGCTGGTGGGACGACGTCGACGGTGACGACTCCGACGCGGACGAACCGTACGGACAGTACGACGAGTCGAGCGTGCGGGTGCGTCCGAACCCGAAGGGCAACCGGCCCCGCACGAAGACCCGGCCGACGTACGACGACGCCCCCGTGGGGTGGGTCACGAACGTCGACCGTGGGCGGTTCGGCGTGCTGGTGGGGACGGGCTCCGGCTCCGATCCCGGATCCGAGCACGTCATCACGGCGACGAAGGCCCGCGAGCTCGGCAAGAAGTCCGTCGTCACCGGCGACCACGTGTCGCTCGTCGGCGACGTCTCGGGCGACCCCGGATCGCTGGCGCGCATCGTGAAGGTCGCCGAGCGCACCACGCTGCTCCGCCGCAGTGCCGACGACTCCGACGAGGTCGAGCGCGTCATCGTGGCGAACGCCGACCAGATGCTCATCGTCGTGGCGGCCGCCGACCCCGAGCCCCGCACCCGGCTCATCGACCGCTACCTGGTCGCCGCGTTCGACGCCGGGCTCGACCCGATCCTCTGCATCACGAAGACGGACCTCGCCGATCCGGCACCGTTCCTGGCGCACTTCGCCTGCCTCTCCTTGCGGATCGTGACGAGCCGGTCCGACGACGTCCCGTTCGAGGCCCTGCACGACCTGCTCGACGACAAGGTCACCGTGACCGTGGGGCACTCCGGTGTCGGCAAGTCGACCCTCGTGAACGCCCTGACCGGGTCGACGCGGGCGATCGGCGTCGTGAACTCGGTGACCGGGCGCGGGCGGCACACCTCGTCGTCGTCGATCGCGCTGCGGGTCCGTGACGGCGGGTGGATCATCGACACCCCGGGCGTCCGGTCGTTCGGCCTCGGGCACGTCGACCCGGCGAACGTCTTCCGCGCGTTCGCCTCGCACGCGATCCCGGTGCGGCCCGCGCGGGACGACATCCCGTTGGCGCAGGCGCACGACTGGGAGATCGTCGACCGGGTGCAGGACGGCGAGCTCGGCGCCACCGGTGTCGAACGGCTCGACTCGTTCCGCGCACTCCTGACGGGCATGGGCGCCTCCGACCCCGGCCTCGAGTAGCCCGCGGCGCGCCCGCGCCCGCCGGCGTGCGCCGATGGGTCACGAACTGTCGCCTGACAGAGCAGCATTCAACGGTTCGTGGCCGCTCGAGCTCCGACGCATGGCATGTCGTGACCACTCCGGCGCCCCGTCCCGCTCGCCCGTCCTGTCCAGGCGTGGCCAGTCCCGCCCGTCCCGTCCAGTCGCGGCCCTCCAGTCGCGGCCCGTCCAGGTTCCGAAATCTGCACATCTCGGCGGTGGTTCGGGCCGTTCGTGAAACCTCGGCGAACCGCGTGCGGCATGTCGTGGAACCTCGGCGGAGGGCGCTCGGGCGTGGCACCTCGTCCCACCGCGCCCGGCCCGACCGCACCCCCACCCAGCACGCGTCGACAAGTGCGCAGCGGTGTTGTACAGTGAACCCTCGTGTCTGAAGTTGCAAAGTACAACTTTGCGCCGACCCCCGCCGTCGACGCCCCGTCCTCGAGCACGACAACGACGTCGCACGCGCACCACTCCCCCACCCACAAGTCCTCACGAGCACCGCGACCGCAGCGCACCGACAGCGTCCTGCGCCCGGCCGGCCTCGGACGGGTGCTCCTGACCTTCGCCACGCACATCCTCGTGCCGCTGTTCCTCGCCGCCGGCATGGGCCTGGCCTACCTCGGTGCCTTCCACGCCCCCGCGCCGAAGGAACTGCCCGTCGGCATCGTCGGGCAGTCCGCCGCGACCCAGGTGTTCGCCCAGACCGTCACCGACGAGTCCGACGGTGCCCTCGTCGCCCACGTCGTCCCCTCGACCAAGGACGCCGAGCGGCAGATCCGCGACCGCGACCTGGCCGCCGTGTACGCCCCGACCACCACGGGCGCGACGCTCTACGTGTCGACCGCGGCATCGGAGACGACCGCGAGCGCCGCACAGAAGGTCTTCCTGCCGATCGCGTACGAGCAGCACGTGCCGTTCCGGGTCGTCGACGTCGTCCCCACGGGCGAACAGGACAGCACCGGCCAGGGGCTGTTCTTCCTGCTCGTCGCCCTGAGCGTCGGCGGCTACGCATCGGCCATCGCCGTGGCGTCCGTCGCGACGAAGCTCCGCGCGGTGTGGACCGCGGTGGTCGGCCTCGCCGCCGCCGGGGTCGTCGCCGGCATCGGGATCATCGTCGCCGGGCCGATCTACGGCGTCATCACCACGCACCACTGGCAGGTGTTCCTGTTCGCCTGGCTGTACGACGCGATCATCGTCGCGATCGGCGTCGGCCTGCACCCGGTCCTCGGGCGGTGGACGACACCCGTGCTCACCATGCTGTTCGTGATGCTCAACTTCACGTCGTCCGGCGGCATCTTCCAGGCGTCGTTCGTGCCCGGGTTCTTCTCCGCACTCCACTCCTTCTGGAGTGGCGCCGCGTGGCTGCAGGCGGCACAGGACCTGCAGTACTTCCCGGACGCCTCGCTCGGCCGGTCGTCCCTGGTGCTCGCGCTCTGGCTCGCCGCAGCCGTCCTGCTGTGCGTGGTCGTGCACGGCCTCGTCGCCCGCCGCACCCGCATCGCCCGCGAGCGTGAGGTCACCCGGCTCGAAGAGGAAGAGGTCGTCGCCGCGTAGCCCCGCTACGCTCGACCCGTGGACCTCAGCGCCGACTTGGACTTCGCCCGCTCGCTCGCCGACATCGCCGACACGATCAGCCTCGAGCGGTTCCGCGCCGCCGACCTGCACGTGTCGAAGAAGGCCGACAGCACGCACGTGACCGACGCCGACCAGGCCGTCGAACACGCCCTGCGCGAGCGGATCGCGACGGAACGACCCGACGACGCGTTCCTCGGCGAGGAGACCACGGCGGACACCGGCGCCGAGGCGACCAGCGAGGGGCACCGTCAGTGGGTCATCGACCCGATCGACGGCACCGCGAACTACCTGCGCGGTGTGCCGGTGTGGGCGACGCTCATCGCCCTGGCGGTCGACGGCCGCCCCGTGCTCGGCGTCGTGAGCGCCCCCGCGCTCGGCAAGCGCTGGTGGGCGGCCGAGGGCCTCGGCGCGCACTCGTTCGACGGCGACCTCCGCGTCTCCGGTGTCGCGGACCTGTCCGACGCGAGCCTGAGCTACAACAGCATCCAGCAGTGGGACGACGACGACCGGCTCGAGTCCCTCGTCGGCCTGTCCCGCAAGGTCTGGCGGACGCGCGCCTACGGCGACATGTGGTCGTACATGCTGGTCGCCGAGGGGGTCATCGACATCGCGGGCGAACCCGACCTGAAGCCGTGGGACATCGCGGCCCTCGTGCCCATCGTGGAGGAAGCCGGCGGGCGCTTCAGTTCACTCGACGGCGACCCCGGGGCCTGGCACGGCAGTGCACTCGCGACGAACGGCCTGGTGCACGACGCCGTCGTCGAGGTCATCCGCCGCTAGCACGACCCCGAACGACACGCTCGACGTCGGATGACGTCGCGGGTGTCGGTCCGAGTCGATCAGGCGGCCGCAGCCGCCGCCTCACGCCGAGCCGCACGCCGCCGCACCACCAGGTCCCCGACCGCCAGCACGAGCGCGAGGGCCATCAGCGAGACCGTGAACGTCGTGCCGCTCCGGAACGCGTCGTGGTACGCATCGAGCCGACTCCCGCCGGAGCCCCCGGCAGCAGCACCCCGCACGATCCCGTAGAAGATGCTCGTCGCCACCGCGGTCCCGATCGCGGTCCCGACGCGCTGCCCGAGCTGCTGCATCGACCCGGCGACCCCGGACTGCTCCACGGGGATCTCGGCCAGGGTGAGCGTCTGGTTCGGCGACACCACGAACCCGCCGCCGAGGCCGCCGACCAGGAAGGCCCCGGCCATCGCCCACGGCGTCACCTCCGGCGGGGTCAGCACCGCGGCGAGCATGAGGAGCACGAAGCCGACGACGACCATGAAGAGCCCGAAGACCACCAGGGCCCGTCCGACCCGGTCGACGATCCGTCCGCCGATGTAGGACCCCACGGCGCTCGTGGCCGCGAACGGGATGCTCACCATGCCGGCGAACAGCGGTGACAGCCCGAGCCCCTCCTGCAGGAACAGCGTCACCATCAGGAAGGACGCCGGGATCGCCGCGAAGTAGACGGCCACGATCGACAGCCCGTTGCGGTACGACGACAGCCGGAACAGCTCGAAGTGCACCACCGGTGACTTGCCCTGCTGCTTGTACCGGACCTCCCAGAGCACGAACAGGCCGAGGAACACGACGAAGGCGATCAGCCAGAGCCACCGGGCACCGGAGTCGCCGGCACCCGTGGTGAGCACGAACGGCAGCATCAGCGTGATGATGGCGGCGCCGAGCAGCAGGATGCCGACGATGTCCAGCTCGCGGTCCTTCGCCTGTCCCTGCGCCCCCTTGGGCAGCAGCCGCATCGCGAAGAACAGCGCGACGAGTCCGAGCGGCACGTTCATCCAGAACAGCAGCCGCCACCCGTTCTCCTCGCCGCCGATCGCGATGAGGCCACCGCCGATCGTCGGGCCGAGCGCCGTCGAGATGCCGATCATGGCGCCGAACAGCCCGAAGGCCCGTCCTCGCTCCGGGCCCCGGAACAACTGCTGCACGAGTCCGATCACCTGCGGCATCTGGGTGCCGGCGGCGAAGCCCTGCAGGATCCGCGTGACCATGAGCACCTCGATGGTCGGCGCCACGGCGCAGAGCAGGCTCGACACGGTGAACGCCACGAGTCCGATGATGAACAGGGCACGGCGGCTCTTCAGGTCGCCGAGCCGACCGGCGGGCACGAGGGCGAGGCCGAACGCCAGCGCGTACCCCGCCACGATGAGCTGCAGGGATGAACTGGTGGCGTCGAGGGACTTCTCGATCGACGGCAGCCCGACGTTGACCTTCGACAGGTCGAGGATCGTCAGGGCGGCCACCGCGACGCACACGGCGAAGGCCCTCCAACGCGTGCGGTCGTCGAGGCGGGCGTCGGTCGGGTCAGCGCTGGACATCACCATCGTTCGTACACCGACCGGCCTCCGGGCGGGCGAGACCCACCCCCCGGGTGGGTGACACCCCCTCGTCGTGGCCCCCCGGACTGGGGGCACCGTTGCCGGATACGCGGTGCGCGGGGCGGCTCAGATGGTCAGGACCTGAGTTATCGTGCTCGTACGGAAGGTCACGCAAGCACCTGGATTCCCTAGATCCGAGTACACGTGCACGGCCTCCCGTGTTCGTCCGAAGACCCTAACCCGAGGGGTGATACAGACGATGACATCATCGTTCCCGAGCGGAACCGAGTGCACCCTCACTCGTCGACCGCATTCAATCCACGACAGCTCCGGCGCGCGCGCAGTCGCCGCCATCCGTCCGCACTCCGACACGGCCACCCACCGTGCAGCAGTCCGGTCCGCCTCACGGCGCCCCGTCGCAGCGCTCGCAGCGTTCGCCGACGACCTCTCCGCAGGATCCGCTTCCGGGCCCGGAGGCCGGTGAGTCATGGCACTCACCGGTCGACGTCTCGAGGTCGACCGGATCGCGACCCTCGCTGTACTCCCTCGGGAGTCCGCGATGGTCGTGGTCGGCGACCCTGGTTCCGGACGCAGCAGCGTCCTCGACGCGGTCTCGAACCGCGTTTCCCTCCCCGTCGTGCGGGTCGGTGTCAACGGGAGTGAATCCCGTTGGCCGCTGGCCGGCGTGACCTCCTTGTTCACCGCGCTCGACGACCCTCGTGCGACGGCCCACATCGCCCATCTCCTGCAGACGGGTGAGACGGCGGTCCCCGTGACCGCCGGACTGGCGGCGGCGCACGACTTCCTCGACGCCGTGCACGCCCTCACCCTGCCGCCGACGCTCGTGCTGATCGACGACCTCGACCGCATGGACGTCGAGAGCCAGGAGCTCATCGCGTTCCTCGCCGGCCGACTCGCAGGCACCGCCCTGCGCGTCGTGGCGACGGTCCGTTCGGTGCCGTCGGACGGTCCGCTCGCGGCCCTGCCGGCGCTCCGCATCGAGCCGCTGCCGTCCGACGAGGCACTCATCCTCGCCCGGACCATGGCACCGGAAGAAGCGAACGACGGCGTCCTCGCCGTCCTCGCCGCGGAGACCGGTGGCAACCCCGGCGCGCTCCGCGAACAACTCGCGGTGCTCAGCCGCGAGCAGCTCACCGGCGCGGAGCCGATCGTGCTCCCGCTCCGACCCACTCCGACGACCGAGGCCCTCGCAGCCCTCGCACTCGGGTCCGCCGCGGGACGAGATCTGGACGTCCTCGCGAAACTCGCCCTGGTGCCGGTCGCGAAGACCACGGCCTGGGACCGCGACGAGTTGGACGACCTGGTCGGAGCAGGCCTCGCCACCGTGCGGGGCCAGAGCGTGACGGTCCGCGACCCCCTGGTCCGGTCCTCGCTGTACTGGCGTATGCCCGCCCGTGACCGCCGCGCGGCGCACGCCGCGCTGGCCACGGCGAGCGCCGAGTCCGACCCGCGGGCAGCCGCGTGGCACCGGAGCTTCGTCGACGACGTCCCCGACGTGGTCGCGTTGCTCAGCGCCGCACGGTCCTACGTGGTGGACGGCAACGTGCACGCCGCGATCGCCCTCACCGAGCGTGCCCTGCACGTCGGTGGTGGCACCGAGGACGAGCTCGTCGCGCTGCTCGGGGTCGCTGAGGCCCTGCTCGGCAACCGGCTGCTCGGCTTCGCCGCGCGGTACCTCGCCGCGCTCCGTCCGTTCCGGACGACGGCGCACGAGGTCCGCCGGCTGCGCCTGCAGTACTCGGCGCAGTACCTCAGTGGCGACGCCGTGCACGCGGACGAACTCCTCGTGTCGGTGGACGCGACCGAGCCGGCCGACGTGGACGCGGTCGCCGGGCTGATGGCCATGGTGGCGTGCTTCCGTGCCGAGGCGTGGGAGCTCGACCAGGCGAAGGACCTGCTGCACCGCGTCGAGCCCCTCGAGGCGTCGGCGTCTCCGCACACGTTGGAGATCACGACGACCGCGCGGGAGCTCATCGCCGCGATCGACGGCACCCTGCCGTCGGACACCGACCTGCACGACGGACTCGCAACGTCGGTGCTGCTGGCGATGTCCGACCCGACCCTGCTGCTCCTCGCCCACGCGCTGAGCATCGCTGAGCGGTACCGGAGCGCGCGTCGGGTGTTCGCACTCGTCCTCGCCCGTGGCCCGCAGACGGCGCCGGTGTGGACCGAGGCAGCCCGCTACCTGACCGCCGAGAACGAGGTGCGCTCCGGGAACTTCCGGCAGGCGCTCCGCGCGATCGACGTGTGGGAGGCCGGTTCCTCGGTGGTCGAACGGCTCCGTGAGCCGTCGCGGGCCATCGCGATCGCCTGGCGGCACTTCGCCGAGGGGCGCTCCGCCGATGCCCTCGCGGTCGTGGACCGGTGCCTCGAGCACCGTTCGACGAGCCGCCTGTGGGGTGCGACGGCGAAGCTGCACGCGCTCCGCGGTCGGGTCCTGCTGCTCGACGGCCGACTGGAGGAGGCAGCCGCCGCACTCGAAGCGGCGGACGCCATCGGCAGGTCCCTGCGGAACCCCGCGGTGCTCCGGCACCTCGGCGACCTGGTCGAGGCGTACGCACGCCTCGGACGGATCGACGACGCCCGCACCATCACCGCGCGGCTCGCTGCGGACCACCACGCCCGACCGGGTCGCTGGGGTGCGCTCGTGCTGCCGAGGAGCCTCGCGCTCGTCGCCGACGACACCACCAGGGACACCGCCCGTCGCCGCGCGTTGGAGCTGTTCCAGCCGCACGACTCGCAGTTCGAGCGGGCACGGACGTTCGCGGCCCTCGCGACGGTCGGCAACCCCGCCGAGCGTCCGCGTCTCGGTGCGGCAGCAGCGGCGGCGTACGAGGCGGCCGGCATGCGCCGTCCCCTCGTCACCCCCGCACCGGCAGCGGCCATGCCGCCGTTCGGCACGGGGCCGTCGCTCCGGTCCGCACCGGTGCTGTCCGCGTCGATGCCGGGGACGCCCCGGAGCGCTCCGGACGCCTCGGCGGTGCTCACCTCGCTCACGGCCGAGGAGCGCGCCGTGGTGCAGAAGGTGACGGAGGGCTACCGCAACCGCGAGATCGCGTCGTCGCTGTTCATGTCGCAGCGCACGGTGGAGCTGCGGCTCACGCAGATCTACCGCAAGGTGGGCGCGCGGTCGCGCTCCCACCTGGTCGCGCTGCTCACGTAGTCGACGCGAGCACAAGGCGGACGGGAGGCCCGGTACCAGCTGGTACCGGGCCTCCCGTCCGCCTTTTCGCTGTTTTCACGCAACCGGCCTCGCAGGCTCGGTCGGCGCTGGCGCCGCGCGCCGCTGGCGCGTCGCTTCATGCGGAGCGCGCGCGTTGCGGGAGTCCGCACGCGACCGCACCGCGGCGCCCCCCGCACGCGGGGAACCGCAAGAGCAGTCGACGACTGTTGCCGTGGCGGCGTCGCCGGGTGAGGCTTCTCATGCACCGACCGCCGTGCCCCTCCCGAGGGGCCAGACCGCGGTACCCCGTCCGGTACCCGAACCTCGTGGCCCACCCACTCCGTCGTCCGTCCTCGCCTGATCCGAGGACGGGCGCCGGTCAGGACCGCGAGGGCCCGGACGCGCGGCAGACCCGACGGCGGTCGGTGCCGAACCCCGCTCCACTCCCCCACCCCGTTCCCCCGAAGGGACAGCCGATGTGCGGCATCATCGCGGCCCGCGTGTCTGACGACGCGACGCCCTACCTGCTCGACGGACTCGAACGACTCGAGTACCGCGGCTACGACTCCGCCGGCATCGCCGTCCGGACCGCCGCCGGACGCACCGAGACGATCCGCTCGGTCTCCCGTGTCGGGGACCTGCGCACGCTCGTCGCCGCCCGGTCCGGCGACGCCCTGACCGGCGTCGGCATCGGCCACACCCGCTGGGCCACGCACGGTGCCGTGCGCGAGGCGAACGCCCACCCGCACGCCGACTGCTCGCGCCGGATCAGCATCGTGCACAACGGCATCATCGAGAACGCCGACCGCCTGCGCGACATGCTCACGGCGCAGGGCCACCGGTTCCGCTCCGAGGTCGACTCCGAGGTCATCGCGCACCTCGTCGAGCGCGCCCTGGCCGTCGACCCGGACCTGATGCTCGCCGTGCAGATCGCGACCGCGCAGCTCGAGGGGTCGTGGGCGATCGTCGTCCTCGACGCCCGCGACGGCCGGATGGTCGTGGCCGCGGACCGTTCCCCGCTCGTCGTCGCCCGGTCCGCCCGCGGCGACTTCGTGGCGAGCGACATCGGCGCGATCGCCGAGTGGTGCGAGACCTTCGTCGCGCTCCGCGACGGTGACGTCGTCGAGCTCGGCGAGGCCTGGACCTGGTCGTCGAACGGGATCACCGTCCCCGTGCCGTTCCCCACCCCGTCGCCGTTCGCCGCCACCGCGCTGGACCTCGGCGACCACCCCGACCACATGGCGAAGGAGATCGGCGAGCAGGCCGACGTCGTCAGCACGATCCTGGACCGCATCGCCCGCCGCACCGCTGACGGAAGTATGTGGGTCGGCCTCGGCCTGCCCGCCTTCCAGCGCCTGGCGATCGTCGCCTGCGGCACCTCGCTCAACGCCGGCCAGGTGATCGCCACCGCGCTGCGTGGCATCGGCGGCGTCCCCACCGACATCGTCGTCGCCAGCGAGGCCGACCAGGCCGTGCTCGGCCCCGACACCCTGGTCGTCGCGATCAGCCAGTCCGGCGAGACCGCCGACGTCCTCCGCGCACTCGACCGCTTCGAGGACCGCCACCCGGTGCTCGCGCTGACGAACAACGTGCACTCCTCGCTGGCCCGTCGCGCCGACGCCGTGCTCGACTGCCACGCGGGTCCGGAGATCGGTGTCGCCGCGACGAAGACGTTCACCGCGCAGGTCGTCGTCGGTGTCGCCGCGGTGATCTCCGCACTCGTGGCGTCCGGCCGCATCGAGATCGCACGTGCCCACGCGCTCGTCGACGAGCTCCTCGACCTGCCGGCACGCATCGAGCACGCCACGCAGGTGTCCGCCGACCGGATGCCGCTCCTGGTGTCGAGCGTGAAGGAGGCCACCGGCTTCCTGTTCCTCGGCCGCGGTGCCGGCCTGCCGTACGCCGCCGAGGGCGCACTCAAGCTCAAGGAGCTCAGCTACCGCTGGGCCGAGGCGTACCCCGCGGGCGAGCTGAAGCACGGCCCGCTCGCCCTCGTCGACGAGGGCACCCCCGTCGTCGTGATCGACCACGGCGAGCCGAAGATCCAGTCGGCGATCGCCGAGGTCCGGGCCCGCGGCGGGTTCGTCATCACCATCGGCGGCGAAGGCTCCGACATCCCGGCGCTCGGCAGCCGCGGCACCGGCGGACTCGCCTGGGGCGCCATGGCGGCGCCGTGGGGTCCGCTCGAGGCCGTCGTGCCGCTGCAGATGCTCGCCCGCGAACTCGCACTGCAGCTCGGCTGCGACGTCGACAAGCCGCGCAACCTGGCGAAGTCGGTGACGGTCGAGTGATGCGCGGTCGGATGAACCACCTGACGACGTTCCTGGTCGTGCTCACGGCGTTCGCGATCGCCATGACGACGGTGCTCGTCGTCGTGGTGGCCGGGCCGACCGTCCTGGGCTGAGCCGGGCGGGTGGGCGGGCGCCGACTCGGATCGACGTTCTCGATGTCGTACGACGTCGAGGGTGTCGTTCCACATCGTCCTCGACGCCGGGTCTCGGGCAGTTCGCGGGACACGGCTGCGATGCTGGTCCCTTGACCACCGCAGCCCCGCCCCTCGTGTTCGTCGCGCTCGTCGTCGGCGCGCTCCTGCCGTTCCTGCCGCTCGTCGGACGCGTCGCACGGATCGCCGCGACCATCGCGCACGAGGTCGGGCACTGCATCGTCGTCGTCCCGTTCGGCGGCCGCATCCAGCGCATCGACCTGCACCCGGACGGCTCCGGCGAGGCCTGGGTCCAGCTCGGTCGGGTCCCCGGCGGCATCCGCTGGCTCGTCCGGATCCTCAACCTCTACGCCGGGTACAGCGCGCCGCTCTGGGCCGGGGTGCTCCTGGTGACCGGGGTGCTGCACGGCTCGCGGTGGCTGCCCGTCGCCGTGCTCGGGGTCATCGGGCTCGTGGCGCTGGTGTTCGTGCGGAACTGGTTCGGGCTGCTCGTCGTCCTCGGGTTCGACGTCCTGGCGCTGTGGGTGGCACTGCGTCCGTCCGAGACCACGGTGCTCGTGGTCGCCGCCGTCGGGGCGTTCTTCGTCGTCGACGGACTGCGGTCCGTCGTGCAGGTCGCACGGTGGCTGCTCACCGGCGCCCGCGTGCAGACGGACTTCCACATCGCCGCAGCCGAGATGCGGGTGCCGGCCGGGGTCTGGTTCGTGCTGTTCGTGCTGGTGAACGGCCTGGCGGTGTGGCTCGCACGGGTCCCGTTGCTCGAGGTCTGGGACACCGTGGTGGCGGGCGTGCGCGCGCTCTTCTGACGGGGTGCCGTGGTCGCACCACGTCCGCGACGATCCACGCGGTGATCGACTGGTGCAATGACGCAGAACGGGTGCGCAGCCCCGCGCTTACTCCCAGGGGCGCTGCGCGAGCTCGGCGGGGTCGAACACCCGGCCGCCGGCGACCACGAGCGACCGCGGCACCCGTCGCACCAGGGCGTCCATCGGGTTCTCGGCGTCGAGCAGCACCACGTCGGCACGCGCCCCCGCCACGAGGTCGTGCGCCTCGTCGGTGACGAACCGGGCACCGTCGCGCGTGGCGAGCTCCACCACGCGGGTCAGGTCCTCGTCCCGCACCACACCGCCGGCCCGCGCGTACTGCCACGCGATGCCGAGCAGGTCGCCGTCGCCGTAGGGGCTCCACAGGTCACGGATGCCGTCGGTGCCGAAGCCGAACCGCACGCCGGCCTCGTCGAACTCGTACAGGGGAAGCTGTCGCATCCGCACCGGGGCGACGGTGGTCATCGTGACGCCGAGCGACGCCATCCGGGCGAGCAGGTCGCGGCGACGCACGGGATCGACGTCGACGATCGCGAACCCGTGGGCGATGTTGACCCTGCCCGGTGCGATGCCGAGCCGCTCCACCCGGTCGAGCACCAGGTCGAACGCGAACGCACCGAGCTCGGCGGGCTCGTGCAGGTGGATGTCGATGCCGCACCCGGTGTCGGCGGCGATGGCGAACAGGCCGTCGAGCTGCCCGACCGGGTCGCGGTCGATGAGCGACGGGTCGAGCCCACCGATGTGGTCGGCTCCGGCCGTCGCCGCCTGCCGCAGCAGGTCGAGCACACCGGGCCGCCGCAGCACGCCGTCCTGCGGGAAGGCGACGATCGACACCTCGACCGCACCGTCGAGCGCGTCGGCCGCCGCACGCACGGCCTCGATCCCCCGCAGCCCGACGCCGAGGTCGACGTCGACGTGCGTGCGGACCCGGGTGGTGCCGGTGCGCAGCCCCTCGCGCAGCACCCGCGTGGCGACGGGTTCGCTCGGGATCCCGAGGGCGTCACGCCGAGCCCGTTCGTGCGCGATGCGCCCCTGCGTGCCGGGCTCGCCGCCGTACGACTCCCACTCGTGCCCCCACCAGCTCTTGTCGACGTGGGCGTGCGTGTTGACGAGCCCCGGCAGCGCGAGCTGGCCGCGCCCGTCGACGACCCGAGCACCAGCACCGGCACCGGCACCGGCACCGCCACTGGCACTGGCACCGCCCGCGACGCCGTCGCCCGCTCCGGTCGCGGTGACCGAGACGATGCGGCCGTCCGCCACCCGGATGTCCGACCGTGCACCACCCCACGGACGGACATCGCGGATGATCAGGGTCGCTTCGTCGGTCGCCATGCCCCCATCGTGGCAGCCGCCAGGGCCCCGCCGCGACCCCACCGCACCCCGGTTCCGCGTAACGGAACGCCGCAATCGCCTGTCCACGCAGCGAAGGCTGCGAGGCTACCGCCAGACGACTCCCGGAGGTGTCCCATGGCGAACGACGATCACGGTTTCTCGACCGAACAGGTGCACGGCGGCTTCGTGCCCGACGCAGGGCACGGCGCACGGATCCCGGCCATCCACATGTCCTCCGGCTTCCTCTTCGACGACTTCGACCAGGCGCGCGACCGCTTCGCCGGCACCGAGGACGGCTACACCTACACCCGCCTCGGCAACCCGACGAACGCCGACGTCGAGCGCCGCGTCGCCCTGCTCGAGCGGGGCGTCGAGGCGATCCTCGTCGGCAGCGGCCAGGCGGCGGCCACCATCGCGTTCCTCGGGCTCCTGCAGGCGGGCGACCACGTCGTCGCCGCCCGCAGCATCTACGAGGGCACCAAGGGGCTGCTCGTGCAGAACCTCGGCCGCCTCGGCATCGAGGTCGACTTCGTCGCCGACCAGCGCGACCTCGACGAGTGGGCACGGCTCGTCCGCCCGAACACGAAGGCGTTCTTCGCCGAGACGATCCCGAACCCGAAGAACGACGTCCTCGACATCACCGGCGTCGCCGACACCGCGCACCGTGCCGGCGTCCCCCTGATCGTCGACAACACCCTGGCGACGCCGTACCTGGTCCGGCCGGTCGAGCACGGTGCCGACATCGTCATCCACTCGGCATCGAAGTTCCTGTCCGGCCACGGCGCGGGCCTCGGCGGCGTGGTCGTCGACGGCGGCACGTTCGACTGGTCCGCCTCCCCGGAGCGCTGGCAGCACCTCACCAGCCCGGAGCGGTCACTCGGCGGCGACAGCTACGTCGAGCGTTACGGCAACCGGGCGTTCGTCGTCTTCGCGCGTGACGTCGTCGCCTCGCGCATCGGCCCCACCCCGTCGCCGTTCAACGCGTTCCTGATCCGCCAGGGCATCGAGACGCTGAGCCTGCGCGTGGAACGCCACAGCGCGAACGCGCTGGCGGTGGCGCAGTGGTTGGAAGCACAGCCGGAGGTGACGAGCGTCGACCACGCGGGTCTGGCCTCCAGTCCGTTCCACGACCTCGCCCAGCGCTACCTGCCGCGCGGTGCCGGCTCCGTCTTCGCGTTCACGCTGGCGGGCGGCGAAGCCGCCGCGCACACCTTCATCGACAGCGTCCAGCTGTTCAGCCGCATGACCCACCTGGGCGACGTCCGCTCGCTGATCCTGCACCCCGCGACGACGACGCACGCCGGCAAGACCGCCGCGGAGCGCGCCGACCAGGGCATCGACGGCGGCCTGATCCGACTGTCGGTCGGCATCGAGGACGTCGCGGACCTGCTCCGCGACCTGGAACGCGGGTTCGCCGCGTTGCGTTCCGGGATCGACGGGGAGAGCCTGGAGGCCCGTGGCGCGTCCGACGCGGAGCGTGCGTCCCTGGAACACTCGGTCCCAGGCACGCACGTGATCTCGGAGGAGCTCTAGACGATGGCACGACCGCAACACTTCGGGTACTTCTTCTCGCGCGGGTTCGGCCCGCAGGCGTGGGGGCGCTCGGACTGGGACTGGGGCCACGACTGGACCAAGCCCGACCTGTACCAGCAGTCCGTCCGCACGCTCGAGCACGCCGGCATGGACCTGGTCATCGCCGAGGACGCCATCTCGCTCGGTAACCCGTCGACGCTCGACCTGCGCATCCGCCAGGCGTACGGCGGCCCGAAGCACGACCCGCTGCTGCTCGCGCCGTACCTGTTCGCGGCGACCTCGCACATCGGCATCGCGCCGACCGTGAACGCCGGCTTCACGCCGCCGTACCTGGCCGCACGACAGTTCGCCACACTGGCGCACCTGTCCTCCGAGCGGCTCGGCATCAACGTCGTGACCGACGTCGGCAGTGCCCGGCACGCCGGTCTGCCGCCGCTGCCGCACGACCAGGCGTACGACCGTGCCGAGGAGTGGATCACGCTGCTCCGCCGGCTCTGGGGGTCGTGGGAGTCGTCCGGGTACGTCGGGGACCCCTCCGACTGGCACTTCGCTGACGGCGACGCCCTCGACGCGTTCCACCACGAGGGCGCGTACTTCACCGCCGACGGCCCGCTCAACGCGCTGCCCCTCGACTCGGACCCGGTGGTCGTCTCCCCCGGTGGCTCCGGTCGGGGCCTCGCGTTCGCCGGCACCCACTCGGACGTGCAACTCGCGCTCGCGCCCCTGTCGGCCGCCGCGGTGGCGGACTACCGCGGTCGCGTGATCGCCGCAGCGCAGGCCGCCGGACGCACGGCCGCCGACCTGCGCATCCTGTTCGTCCTCAAGCCCGAGATCGTCTCGTCGTCCGACGAGGCCGACCGGATCGTCGAGGCGTCCCGGCACCCGTCCGACGACGACCTGCGGACCGCGGCGATCGCGTGGTCGAGCGACTCCGAGACGGACCTGCTCGCGCTCGACCTCGACGCGCCCGTGCCGGACGGGACCTTCGGCGACCACGTCTCCGCCGGCACGATCCGCGGGCTGCTCGGCGACACCCCGGACGCCCCGCTGCGCGCGCTCCTGGAACGCAAGGCCCGCAAGGGGCGGGTGTCCTCGCGCGAGGGCTTCGTCGGCACCGCCGACGAGTTCGCCGACTTCATCGAGGAGCTCGGGTCGGACGCCGACAACGACGGCATCATCTTCTCGGGCGACCTGCACCCGGCGCAGATCCACCGGATGTTCGGCGACCTGGTGCCGGTGCTCCGGCGCCGTGGGCTCCTGCGGCGGGAGTACGGCGCCGGGGGCATCCGGGCGAACCTGTTCGACTTCTAGTGGTGGACCGGCTCGACTAATGGTGGACCGGCTCGACTAGTGGTGGACCGGCTCGACCACGCCTGATTCCTCGACGTCACGGACGTCGTCGGCCGTGCGGAGGATCTCCGCACGGTCCGAGGCGGAGTTGATCGCCCAGTAGTAGATCACCAGCGAGAACACCGCGACGACGACGATGTCGATCCACAGCGGGAACACCGGGTGCGTCAGCGGACCGAAGTCGCTGAGGAACACGATGAGCCCCATGCCGATCAGGTACGGCAGCAGCCACTGCGCCGCCTTCCAGTCCCAGCGCGGCCGGACGCTCGAGGCACCGCGGAACACGTTGTTCAGGATGATCACCACGGCACCGATGAGGATCGCGACGCCGAGCTTCCAGTCGGTGTCCCACCCGGTCCACAGGATGATGAGGTTCGCGACGATGAACGCGATCGGTGACAGCACCGCTGCGGCGGGCATCCGGTAGGGGCGCTCGATCTCCGGGATCCGCTTCCGGAACGCACCGAGCGCCAACGGGGCACCGGCGTACATCAGGACCGACGCGCTCGTGATGAGGCTCACCAGCCCCTGCCACGAGGGGAACGGTGCGAAGCACGCGCAACCGACGACGAACGCCGCGACGAGCCCGACCCACGGCACGCCCTGCTTCGTCGTCCACTCGAACGCCTTCGGGAAGTACCCGTTGCGACTGAGTCCGTAGGAGATGCGGCTCGTCGCCGTCACGTAGATCAGCCCGGTCCCCGCGGGCGAGATGATCGCGTCGATGAAGATGACCACCGCCAGCCACGTGATGCCCGCGGCCATCGCGATGTCGGCGAACGGCCCCGTGTACTTCGTGAAGTCGGCGGTGGCCCAGGACCCCTGGATCGCATCCGACCGGAGCACCCCGAGGAACACGACCTGCAGCAGCAGGTAGATCACCAGCCCGATGAGCACCGAGCCGATGACGGCGCGCGGGATGTCCCGCCGCGGGTTCTTCGCTTCACCCGCGAGCTGGTCGGCCTGCTCGAAGCCCAGGAAGGCGAAGATGATGCCGGAGGTGGACAC
Source organism: Curtobacterium sp. PhB25 (assembly GCF_004365375.1). NCBI lineage: Bacteria > Bacillati > Actinomycetota > Actinomycetes > Micrococcales > Microbacteriaceae > Curtobacterium > Curtobacterium sp. PhB25. Next base: position 904,317 of record NZ_SODR01000001.1, read on the forward strand.
CGCCGCCAGGACCCCCTTGGCACCCTCGGGCATGAAGCCGTCAGCCGCCGTGAAGTTCGAGCCGTGGAACCCGCTGAACGCCAGCACGATGATGACCAGCAGCGGGATGGCGACCTTCCACCACGTCGCCGCCGAGTTCGTGTTCGCGAGGATCCGGACGCTGAGCAGGTTGATCACGGTGACCACCGCCATGAGGACGACGGCGACCGCGATGCCCGCGCCGGTGAGCAGCTGCTGCGTCTCCCCGTCCACCGTCGTCGTGTGCAGCCACGGGTGCGCGAACTGCCAGTGCTGCGCGTACTTGATCATCGCCTCGACCTCGATCGGGGCGACGGTCACGGACTGCAACCAGGAGAACCAGCCGAACGACGCGCCGGCGATGCCACCGAACGCGATGTGCGGGAACCGTGCCGTCCCGCCCGCGATCGGGAACATGCCGCCGAGTTCGGCGTGTACGAGGGCGAGGACGAGGATCGCCACACCACCGATGAGCCACGAGATGATCGCGGCCGGGCCGGCGGTCTTCAGGGCCTCCTGCGACCCGAAGAGCCAACCGGAGCCGATGATCGACCCCGTCGAGGCCCAGATGAGCCCGATGAAGCCCACGTTCCGCTTGAGGCCGGAGTCCGGCAACGCCGGCGTCGTCGTTGTAGCCACTGCTGCTCCCGTCGAGTGAGCGGGCCCCACGAACGGGGGTCGCGCTCATCGACTCTGGCACCGGGACAGCGGCTTGGCCGGATTCTTTAACATGCCGGAAACAATTGTGCTGTATAAGCACTCAGGCTGCTACTTCTTGGACTTCTTCTTCTTGCCGTCGTCCTTCTTGTCCGACTTCTTCTTGTCGGACTTCTTCTTGCCGTCGTCCTTCTTGTCCGACTTCTTCTTGTCGGACTTCTTCTTGCCGTCGCTCTGCTTCTTGGACGGCTTCTCGTCCGACTTCTTCGGCTTCGCTTCCCCCGAAGGCAACGGCAGGACCGGTGCCTGCTCCGGCGACTCGACCCCGTCGATCGGCTCGACGACCACGGCGGAACCCGTGTCCAGCGCGACGTCGACCGCGTGTTCCTCGAGCACGGGCGCGAGCGCGTCCGTCACCCGCTCCACGGTGAGCACCGCGTCGTCCTCGGCGAGCCGCAACAGCGCCTGCGCGGTCCGCACCCGGGTCGTGGTCTTGCGTGCCAGGACGTCGGCGCGCGCACCCTCGAGGAACGTGCGGAGCGTGCGCTCGACGACCGACCGTCCACGCGGTGCAGCGCGGTCCAGGCGGTCCAGCTCACCGGCGACCCCGGCCACGTCATCGGCGACGTGCTCGTGCCGCACCGACTCGATCAGCGCCGCGATCGCTGCTGCACCCCGTTCGACAGCAGCCGAACGCTGGTCGAGCACGACGAGCATCTCGACGACCGAACCGTAGGTGACGGTCTCGAGGCGGACGGGCTCGGCACCCCGGCCGCGGACGACCAGGCGGGCGTCGGGCGTGGGCAGCCAGGCAGCGAGGGCGGCAACCGTGGCGACGGACCCCACGATCCGCTCGTAGTCGGCGAGCACCACTCGCTCCTGCTCGCGCAGACGGACTCGGATCGCGATCTCCTGCACCACGTGGGGGCCTTCCGTTCGGGGTCGGCGCGGGCGTTTCCCTGCGCCTCCTCCGGAGCGTAGTCCCCTGACGTGGCGAGACAGCGAACGCCCCGGCATCGTCCAGGGACGGTGACGGGGCGTTCGTGCAACACGTGGTGACAGCGGCTCGACGACCGGCGAATGGTGGAGATGGGGGGAATCGAACCCCCGTCCATCGCTGCAATTCGACGTCTTCTACGGGCGTATCCGGATAGTTCGTTCTGCTCGGCCCCGTCCTTTGCTACCGGCTTCTAGGACGACGGGCCCAGTCTCAGTGCAAGTCCCGCACGGCCCTGAGGCGCAACCGTGCGGCAAGTCCTCTGGATGACGCCGGGATCAGGTTAGGGGACGGTCACCTGGCCGACGGACTTCATGTGCTGGGCTGCTTACGCAGCGAGAGCGAAGTCAGTGCGCTTGGAATTGGCACTTGTTGTTTTCCACGGATCGTTCACGAGATAACCGTGGGTCCTCGGCCCGCTTCCCGTCGGCACACAGGCAATGTCGAAACCGATCATCCCCATGCGGGCCGGACGTGCGAGCCGCTGTCACGCTGTTGAGTTGTGTTGCGACTACTCCGATCGGAGCAGTCCCTCAGTCTAGCTGACCGAGGTGCGAGGCCGCTACTCGCCGACGCGGTTCTTCGTGCGCATGGCCCGCTCGGCCTCACGCTTGTCGGTCTTCTCCCGCATGGCCTGACGCTTGTCGAACTCGCGCTTGCCCTTGGCGACCGCGATCTCGATCTTGGCGCGACCGTCGTGGAAGTAGATCTGCAGCGGCACGAGGGTGTAGCCGCCCTGGGCCGTCTTGTGCGAGATCTTCACGATCTGCTGCTTGTGGAGGAGCAGCTTGCGCTTGCGCCGAGGTGCGTGGTTGTTCCACGTGCCCTCGGTGTACTCGGGGATGTGCACGGCATCGATCCAGGCTTCGCCCCGGTCGATGTAGGCGTACCCGTCGACCAACGAGGCGCGTCCCATGCGCAGGGACTTCACCTCGGTGCCGGACAGGACCATGCCGGCCTCGTACGTGTCCTCGATGAGGTAGTCGTGTCGGGCGCGACGGTTCGTCGCGACGATCTTCTCACCGCGTTCCTTCGCCATGACGACTCCTCTCGTACCGGGCACTGCGCTGCGCAGCCCTACAGACTACCCAACAGCAGGCGCCGCACGCACCTTCCCGGCGCGGCGGATCAGACCTTGAGGTAGCGGCGGATGGCGATCGACGCCGACACCGCGGCGAGCAACACCCCGATGACGATCACCGACGGCACCACGATGGCCGCATCCCCCATGCCGATGAAGGCTGTGCCGGTGAAGCGCTCGGCCAGGAAGTTCCGGACGAAGAACCACACCACCGCGGTGATGGCACCACCCGCCAGGACGGCTCCGATGGCGGCGGCGATCACCCCCTCGAGCACGAACGGCGTCTGGATGAACCGGTTCGACGCACCGACCAGCCGCATGATGCCGAGCTCTCGCCTGCGACTGAAGGCGGACAACCGGATCGTGGTCGCGATGAGGAGCACGGCCGCGACGAGCATGAGCGCCGCGATGCCGATCGCCGTGTACGACGACGCGTTGAGCAGGTTGAAGATCGGTTGCAGGTAGCCGCGTTGGTCGACGACGCTCTGCACACCGGCGACCTTCGACAGGCTCTCGACGAGGACGTCGGCCTGCGACGGGTTCTTCAGGTTCACCCAGAACGTCTCGTTCAGGTACTCGGGCTTGACGAACTCGGTCGCCGCGGAGTCCTTGAACTGCTCCTTGAAGCGGGTGAACGCCTGGTCCTGGTCCTCGTAGTACGTCTTCTCGATGTACGGCTTGAGGGTGGACGACTCGAGCTGGGCCTGGACCTGCTTCCGCTGGTCCTCGGTGGCCTTGGCACCCGTGCAGTTGCCGGTGGTGTCGGTGTCGGTGCACAGGTAGACGGCGACCTGCGCCCGGTCGTACCAGTACCCCTTCATCTGGTTGATCTGCATCTGGAGCAGGATCGCTGTCCCGACGAAGGTGAGCGAGATGAAGGTCACGAGGACGACGGAGACGACCATCGACGCGTTGCGCCGCAGGCCCGAGCCGACCTCGGACATGACGAGCCCGAGCCTCATCGGATGAGCCCCGGGATGGTCTGGATGCCGGTGGTGTTCGACACGGTGCCGCGCTGGATCGGGACCGCCTGGGTCTGGTAGCCGCCGGACTGCTCGTCACGGAGGACCGTGCCGTTCGACAGCTCGATGACCCGACGCTGCATCTGGTTCACGATGCTGGCGTCGTGGGTCGCCATGAGCACGGTGGTGCCTCCCTGGTTGATGCGTTCGAGGAGCGCCATGATGCCGGCGGACGTGGTGGGGTCCAGGTTGCCGGTGGGCTCGTCGGCCAGCAGGATCGCCGGTTTGTTGACGACGGCGCGGGCGATCGCCACGCGCTGCTGCTCACCACCGGAGAGCTCGTGCGGCATGCGGGTCGCCTTGCCCGCGAGTCCGACGAGCTTCAGCACGTCGGTGACGGCCTCGCTGATGAAGCCCTTGCTCTTGCCGATCACCTGCAGCGAGAACGCGACGTTGTCGAAGACGTTCTTGTTGGGCAGGAGTCGGAAGTCCTGGAACACGACGCCGAGGTTGCGCCGGAAGTACGGGACCTTCCGCGACGCCAGGGACCCGAGGCGCTGCCCGAGCACGTGGATCTGGCCGCGGGAGGGCTTCTCCTCCTTGAGCACGAGGCGCAGGAAGCTGGACTTGCCGGAACCCGAGGCGCCCACGAGGAACACGAACTCGCCCTTGAGGATCTCGAGGGTGAGGTTGTCGAGCGCCGGACTCGGGTTGCCCGAGTAGACCTTGGTGACCTGGTCGAATTTGATCATGACCGGATCAGGGTAGGTCGCCCCGCTTGGAAAGCAAGCGAGGCGCGCGGCTCACGAACCCCTACGCGTCGACGGATTGCTTGCGCCAGCGGATGCCGGCGTTGATGAAGCCGTCCAGGTCGCCGTCGAACACGGCTGAGGGGTTGTTCACCTCGTGCTCGCTCCGCAGGTCCTTGACCATCTGGTACGGCGCCAGCACGTAGGACCGGATCTGGTCGCCCCAGCTCGCCGTGATGTTGCCGGCGAGTTCCTTCTTCTTCGCGTTCTCCTCTTCCTTCTTCAGGAGGAGCAGGCGCGACTGCAGCACGCGCATGGCGGCCGCACGGTTCTGGATCTGCGACTTCTCGTTCTGCATCGAGACGACGGTGCCGGTCGGGATGTGCGTCAGGCGCACCGCGGAGTCGGTCGTGTTGACGGACTGCCCGCCGGGGCCCGACGAACGGAAGACGTCGACGCGGATGTCGTTCTCGGGGATGTCGATGACCATCGTCTCCGGCATGAGCGGGATGACCTCGACCGCGGCGAACGAGGTCTGCCGCTTGCCCGCTGCGCCGAACGGCGACATGCGCACGAGTCGGTGGGTGCCGGCCTCGATCGACAGGGTGCCGAAGGCGTGGGGCGCGTCGACCTCGAACGTGGCGGACTTGATGCCCGCTTCTTCGGCGTAGGACGTCTCCATCACGGTGGTCTTGAAGCCGTGCTGTTCGGCGTACCGCAGGTACATGCGCATGAGCATCTCGGCGAAGTCCGCGGCGTCGACGCCACCGGCCCCGGCGCGGATGGTGATCACGGCGGGGCGGTCGTCGTACTCGCCGTCGAGGAGCGTCTGCACCTCGAGGTCGCCCATGGTCTTCTGGACCGCCTTGAGCTCGGCGACGGCTTCGTCGGCCGAGTCCTGGTCATCGCCCTCGTTCGCCATCTCGACCAGCACCTCGAGGTCGTCGATGCGTCGCTCGGTGTCGGTGATCTTCTTGAGCTCCGACTGCCGGTGCGAGAGCGCGCTCGTCACCTGCTGCGCGTGCTCGACGTCGTCCCAGAGGTCCTGGGCGCCCGCCTGCTCGCTGAGGTCGGCGATCTCACGCTGCAGGCGGTCGACGTCGACCACCGAGCGGATGTTGCCGAAGGTCTCTCGGAGGGCGGAGAGCTGCTCGGTGAAGTCCAGTTCGACCATGGTCACCGATCCTACCGGCGCGGCAGGCCGGTCGGCGTCGCACCCGCGCCGGCGGGCGCGCTACCGCCCCAGCAACGGCTCCCGTGACGCCATGCCCGCAGCCCCGGCCCGCGCGACCGCGTCCGGCAGCGCCGCCAGGAAGGCGTCGACGTCCGCATCGGTCGAGGTGTGTCCGAGCGTGATCCGGAGCGCGCCGCGGGCGTCCTGCTCCGACAGGCCCATCGCGAGCAGCACGTGCGACGCCTCGGGCACACCGGCCTGGCACGCGGATCCGGTCGAGACGGCGACCCCGGCCGCGTCGAGCAGGAACAGCAGCGAGTCGCCCTCGCAGCCCGGGAACGTGAAGTGCGCGTTGCCGGGCAGCCGGTCGTCGGGGTCCCCCATCAGCACGGCGGACGGCACGGCCGCACGGACTCCGGCGACGAGCCGGTCGCGCAGGGCGACGAGCGACGGGTGCGGCATCGGCTCGGCGGCGACCATCGTGGCCGCGACGCCGAACGAGGCCGCAGCGGGGGCGTCCTGGGTGCCGCTCCGCACCTGGCGCTGCTGCCCGCCGCCGTGGATGAGGGGCTCGACGGTGGCCTTCCGCCCGAGCACCAGCGCACCGATGCCGACCGGTCCGCCGACCTTGTGCGCGGAGACACTCAGGGCGTCGAGGCCGGACGCGGCGAACGACACCGGCACCTGGCCGTAGGCGGCGACGGCGTCGCTGTGCACGGGCACGCCAGCGGCGTGCGCCAGCTCCACGATCCGTGCCACGGGCTGGATGGTGCCCACCTCGTTGTTCGCCCACAGGAACGTGACCAGGGCGACGTCGTCGGCGGAGGCGAGCCGTGCCTCCAGTCCGACGAGGTCGACGCGACCCTGCGCGTCCAACGGGACCACGTCGATGACGGCCCCCTCGTGCGTCTCCAACCAGGTCAGGGTGTCGACGGTGGCGTGGTGCTCGCCACCCGGCACGACGATGCGGGGGCGGGCACGGTCGCGTTGCCGGGCCCAGAACAGGCCCTTCACGGCGAGGTTGATGCTCTCCGTGCCGCCGGAGGTGAAGACGACCTCGACGGTGTCGGCGTCGAGCGACCGGGCGACCGCGGCGCGACCGTCCTCGAGCAGCATCTTGGCGCGCTGCCCGGCGCTGTGGATCGACGACGGGTTGCCGACGGTGCCGAGCGCATCGGTGAACGCGGCGAGCGCCTCCGGCAGGATCGGCGTCGTCGCGGCGTGGTCGAGGTAGACCGGCATCTGCACCCCCTGGAACGAGCGGTGTCCAGGATACGCGCCGGTCCTCGTACCCTTGTCGGGTGCACGAGACAGCGATCGACCACACCCCGGGGTTCGACCTCGGGGCCGACGTCCCGCGGTTCTCCCTGCGGTCCGCCACCGCCACGGCCGTCGTCGTGGTCGTCGAGCGAGCGGACGGGCAGCCGGTCCGGTACCCGCTCGAGCGGCTGCCGGCGACCGACCTGTGGACGGCCGAGACCCCCGGCGCCGCCCCGGGTGACCGGTACCACCTGCTCGTCGACGGGCCCGTCGGACCGCGGAACGAGTTCGACCCGACACGGCCCCTGCTCGACCCGTACGCCCGCGGCATCGCCCCGACCGGACTCGGCACGCCCCGCTGGACGAGCGTCGTCGTGGACGACGCCTTCGACTGGGGCGGCGTCGTCAAGCCCACGGTCCCGCTCGACCGCGCCGTGGTCTACGAGGCGAACGTCCGCACCCTGACCGCCGCGAACCCGCACCTGCCGGAGCACCTGCGCGGCACGTACGCCGGGGTGGCGCACGAGAGCACCATCGCGCACCTGCACCGGATCGGTGTCACGACGCTCGAGCTCCTGCCGGTGCACGCGTTCGACACCGAGAACTGGTTGCGGGACGCCGGCCGCGAGAACGCCTGGGGCTACAACACCCTCGGGTTCTTCGCGCCGCACGCCGCGCACGCTTCCGCACCCGCACGGGCCGAGGGCGCGTCCGCGGTCCTGCGCGAGTTCAAGGGCATGGTCCGGCTGCTGCACGAAGCGGGCATCCAGGTGGTGCTCGACGTCGTCTACAACCACACGGCGGAAGAGGGCCTCGGCGGGCCCACCACCAGCCTGCGCGGCATCGACGGTGCGGAGCGGTACCGGTGGACCCAGGCCGCGCCGCCGTTCCGGGACACCTACTACGACACCACCGGCTGCGGGAACACCCTGGACACCTCGGTGGAGTCCACGGCGGACCTGATCGTCGACAGCCTGGTCTACTGGGCGCGCGAGGTGCAGGTCGACGGCTTCCGCTTCGACCTGATGGCCGCGCTCGCCCGCGACGCCCACCACGTCTTCGATCCGCAGCACCCCCTGCTCGAGCGGATCCGGAACCACCCCGACCTGCAGGACACCCTGGTCATCGCCGAACCGTGGGACGTCGGACCCGACGGTTGGAAGACCGGCTCGTTCGGGGCGGCCGGCGACCGGACCAGTGAGTGGAACGACGGCTTCCGCAACACGGTCCGCCAGTTCTGGCTGACGGACATCGCCGAGGAACGCCGCAACGGCATGCCCCGCACCGGCATCGGCGCCCTCGCCGGCGCCCTGACCGGCTCGCGCCACGTCTTCGGTGCCGACCGCGGTCCGCTCGCGAGCGTCAACTTCGTCACCGCCCACGACGGCTTCACGCTGCTCGACCTGGTGTCGTACGACGGCAAGCACAACGAGGCGAACGGCGAGGAGAACCGCGACGGTTCGAACGACAACCGCTCGTTCAACCACGGCATCGAGGGCGACACCGCCGACCGCGGCGTCCGGGCAGCGCGCGGCCGGTCGATGCGGAACCTCGCGGCGACGCTGCTGCTCTCCGCCGGCGTGCCGATGCTCACCGCGGGTGACGAGCGGAGCCGCACGCAGCACGGCAACAACAACGCGTACGTCGTGTCCGACGACCTCACCCCGGTGGACTGGTCCGACGACGAGGACGCCGAGTCGATGACCGAGGCCGTCGCCGCGCTCGCCCGGTTCCGGCAGGCGCACCCCGCACTCCGGCCGACGCGCTTCGGCGTCGAGGGGCAGGAGACCCCGGGTGCCTCGCGGATGTCCTGGTACGGGCCGGACGGGCACCCGATGACCATCGAGGGCTGGGACCAGCCGGTGCACCGCGTCCTGCAGTACTTCGCCGAGTCGACGCCCGAGCACGAGCCGTACGACCGCGTGCTGGTCGTGGTGCACGGCAGCGGGCGCACCCGTGACCTGACGCTGCCGGTGCGCGAGGACGTGCTCGGCTACCGCCTCGCGTGGTCGAGCGAGAAGCACCGTGACCACGAGCGGCTCCGCCCCGCCGGTCAGGTGTTCACCGCGTACGGCCCCGGCATCCACCTGTTCGAGCCGGCGTAGCGCGCGATCCGGCCCGCGCCCGGCACGTGACCAGCGGGCGGACGGGAGGCCCGTGGCGGCCCCGCCACGGGCCTCCCGTCCGGTTCCTCCACAGGTCCACGGCGCGCCCGACCGCCCACAGCGGGCGGATTCCGGGGAACGCGGAGGCGCTCGCCGGGTAGCGTCGGCTCCGTGGCCACCGCAGACCGACCCCGCCGACCGAAGATCGGGCGCATCCCGATCACCGAGCTCGCCCCGAGGACGCCGAACGGGTTCCCCGGCAAGGCGTTCGACGGCGAGGTGATCACGTTCGGTGCGACCGTCTTCCGAGAAGGACACGGCATCATCGGCGCCGACCTCGTCCTCGAACGCCCGGACGGGGGCACCAGGACCGTCCCCCTGGCCCTCGGCGCGCCCGGGACCGACCGGTACGAGGCGACCGTCCAGGTCGACCACGTCGGCGTCTGGACCTGGCACGTCGAGTCCTACTCCGACGACTGGGCCACGTGGCTGCACGCCGCGCGGCTGAAGATCGCGGCCGGGGTGGACACCGAGGCGACGCTCCTCGACGGCGCCCTGCTGCTCGACCGGCTCGCCGACGAGACCGACTCCCCCGCCGCCACCCGTGCGGCAGCCAAGGTGCGCGACACCGACCTCGACCCGGCCGAGCGCCTGGCCGCCGTCGACGACCCGCGCATCGTGGCCGAGGTCGAGGAAGCCCCGCTCACCTCGCTCCGGACGCACTCCCCGACGCAGCTGCTCGACGTCGAACGCACCCGTGCCGGGGTCGGCGCCTGGTACGAGTTCTTCCCCCGCAGCGAAGGCGCGAAGAAGAACCCGGACGGCTCGTGGAAGAGCGGCGACTTCCGGACCTCGGCCCGTCGTCTGCCCGCCGTCGCCCGGATGGGCTTCGATGTCGTCTACCTGCCGCCGATCCACCCGATCGGCACGACCGCGCGCAAGGGGCCGAACAACACGCTCACCCCGGGGCCGCACGACCCCGGCAGCCCCTGGGCGATCGGCTCCCCCGAGGGCGGGCACGACGCGATCCACCCCGACCTCGGGTCCGAGGACGACTTCCGCGACTTCGTCGAGACCGCCAAGAACACCGGCATGGAAGTGGCGCTCGACTTCGCGCTGCAGTGCTCCCCCGACCACCCCTGGGTCACCGAGCACCCGAACTGGTTCACGCAGCGCGCCGACGGCTCGATCGCCACGGCCGAGAACCCGCCGAAGCGGTACCAGGACATCTACCCGATCCAGTTCGACTCCGACCCCGAGGGCCTGGTCGCCGAGGTCCTGCGCGTCCTGCGGCACTGGATCGACTTCGGCATCCGGATCTTCCGGGTCGACAACCCGCACACCAAGCCGCTCTGGTTCTGGGAGCGCGTCATCCGCGAAGTCCGCGACGAGCACCCGGACACCGTGTTCCTGGCCGAGGCGTTCACCCGGCCGGCGATGATGCGCGCACTGGCCGAGGTCGGGTTCCAGCAGTCGTACTCGTACTTCACGTGGCGGAACACGAAGGAAGAGATCGAGTCCTACTTCGAGGAGCTGTCGCACGAGACGAGCGACTACCTGCGCCCGAACCTGTTCGTGAACACACCGGACATCCTCACCGAGTACCTGCAGTTCGGCGGTCGCGCCGGCTACAAGGTTCGTGCCGCGCTCGCTGCGACGGGCGCCCCGACGTGGGGCATGTACTCCGGGTACGAGCTGTTCGAGGACGTCGCCCGACCCGGCTCGGAAGAGAACATCGACAACGAAAAGTACGAGTACAAGCCGCGTGACTTCGCCCTGGCTGAGGCCGAGGGCGCGTCGCTCGCCCCGTACGTGACGATGCTCAACCGGCTCCGTGCCGCGCACCCCGCGCTCCGCCAGCTGCGGAACCTGCACGTGCACGCCGCCGACGACCCGGCGACCGTCGTGTACTCGAAGCACCTGTCCGGCGAGTTCATCCGCTCCGGGCACGCCGACACCGTGATCGTCGTCGCGAACGTCGACCCGCACTCGGCGCGTGAGACCACCGTGCACCTGGACCTCGCTGCGCTCGGCCTGCCGGCCGACAGCCGGTTCGACGTCCGTGACGTCGTGACCGGGCAGCGCTGGGTCTGGGGCGCGTCGAACTACGTCCGCCTGGACGCGTTCCAGGAACCCGTGCACCTGCTCGTCGTGGAAGGACTGCACCGATGACGAACGACCCGACCGCACCCCAGCCGACCCCGCCGTCGCGCCGCGGCCCTGCCGTACCGCCGGTCCCGCCCCCGCCGCCGCCCGTGCCCGCGCGGACACCGTCCGACGCGAAGCCGGAGCCGCGCTACGAGCCGCGGGTCTCCGCCCCCGACGAGGACCTGCCAGGCGCTCCCGCTGCACCGCGCGAGGCGCCCGACCGCGGGGTCGCCGAGTCCGCCACGCTGGCGGGGCACCCCGCCGACGCGACGCACCCGCGGGTACCGTCCGTCGACGCCGTCGCGTCCTCGGGCGCTCCGACCGGAGGCCCGTCCACCGTCGCGCCGTCGACCGCCCTCCCGACGCCGCCGGCTCCCGAGCCCGCCACCGCCGACAGCACGGGCCCGCGCCCGGCTCCGGTCGAGCAGTGGCTGCGCCAACAGGTCGCCGAGGGCCGCTGGTCCCAGCCCCACGACGTCCTCGGCCCGCACGCCGTCGACGGTGGCACGAGCGTCCGCGTGGTGCGCCATCTGGCGCAGGCGGTCCGGCTCGTCCGGCTCGACGGCGACGACGTCGAGCTGACCCACGAGGGCGACGGTCTCTGGGCCGGTGCCACCGCCGAGGAGCTCGGGCGCTACCGGGTCGAGGCCGACTACGACTTCGACGAGTCCTCGGAAGAGGACGACGCCACCTGGACGACCGACGACGCGTACCGGTTCGCCCCGACGCTCGGCGAGCTCGACCTGCACCTGTTCGGTGAGGGCCGCGACGAGCAGCTCTGGCACCACCTCGGCGCGCACGTCCGCACGATCGACGGCGTCGACGGCGTCGCGTTCTCCGTGTGGGCACCCCGAGCGACCGCCGTCCGCGTCATCGGCGACTTCGAGGGCTGGGAAGGCCGCACCACCGCGATGCGCCGCCTGAGCGACCTCGGTGTCTGGGAGCTGTTCTGGCCCGGAGCCGTCGCGGGGCAGCGGTACAAGTTCCAGATCCTCACCGACTCCGGCTGGGTCGAGCGCGCGGACCCGTTCGCCCGCGAGGCCGAGATCGCCCCGGCCACCGCCTCGGTCATCACCGAGTCGAGCTACACGTGGTCCGACGGCGACCGTGCCTGGATGGAACGCCGCGCGGAGACGACCACGCACGACCAGCCGATGAGCGTCTACGAGGTCCACCTCGGCTCGTGGCGCCCCGGGCTGTCGTACCGCGAGGTCGCCGACCAGCTCATCGGGCACGTGCAGTACACGGGCTTCACGCACGTGGAGTTCCTGCCGCTCGCCGAGCACCCGTTCGGCGGCTCGTGGGGCTACCAGGTCACCGGGTACTACGCCCCGACCGCACGCTACGGCTCCCCCGACGACCTGCGGTACCTGATCGACCGCCTGCACTCCGCCGGCATCGGCGTGATCATGGACTGGGTCCCCGGACACTTCCCGAAGGACGAGTGGGCACTCGGACGCTTCGACGGCCACGCGCTGTTCGAGCACCCGGACCCCCGCCGCGGCGAGCAGCTCGACTGGGGCACCTACGTGTTCGACTTCGGGCAGCCGCAGGTCCGGAACTTCCTGGTCGCCAACGCCCTGTACTGGCTCGAGGAGTTCCACATCGACGGCCTGCGCGTCGACGCCGTCGCCTCGATCCTGTACCTCGACTACTCCCGCACCGACTGGCTGCCGAACATCCACGGCGGCCGCGAGAACCTGGACGCCGTCGCGTTCCTGCAGGAGACGAACGCCACCGCCTACAAGCGCTACCCGGGCATCGTCATGATCGCCGAGGAGAGCACCTCGTGGCCCGGCGTGACCCAGCCGACCAGCGCCGGTGGTCTCGGGTTCGGCCAGAAGTGGAACATGGGCTGGATGCACGACTCGCTCGAGTACGTGCAGCGCGACCCCGCGTACCGCAGCTACCACCACGACGAGATCACGTTCTCGCTCGTCTACGCCTTCAGTGAGCAGTTCACCCTGCCGATCAGCCACGACGAGGTCGTGCACGGCAAGGGTTCCCTCTACGGCAAGATGCCCGGCGACGAGTGGCAGAAGCTCGCGAACGTCCGGGCCTACCTGGCGTTCATGTGGGCGCACCCCGGCAAGCAGCTGCTCTTCATGGGGCAGGAGTTCGCCCAGCCCGCAGAGTGGTCCGAGGCGAAGGGGCTCGACTGGTGGCTCCTCGACCAGCCCGGGCACCGCGGCGTGCAGGACCTCGTCGCCGCCCTGAACCGGGTCTACAAGGACACGCCCGCGCTCTGGACGCACGACAGCACGGCCGACGGCTTCGAGTGGATCGAGGGCGGCGACGCACCCCACTCGACGCTCGGGTTCCTGCGCAAGGACGGCGACGACCGGCTGGCGGTGTTCGTGAACTTCTCGGGCGTGCCCGTGGAGCGTCGGTTCGGCCTGCCGAGCGCCGGCGAGTGGCACGAGGTGCTCAACACCGACGCCGCGGAGTACGGCGGCTCCGGTGTCGGCAACCTCGGAGTCGTCACCGCCGAGGACACCCCGTGGGCCGGCCGCCCCGCATCGGCGCACCTCGTGGTGCCGCCGCTCGGGGCCGTCTGGCTCAAGCTCGAGCGCTAGCTGTGGCCCGCGTCCTGGACGCGGCCGCAGACGGACGGGAGGCCCGGTGCCAGCTGGCACCGGGCCTCCCGTTCGTCGGTTGCGGACCGCTAGTACAGCGCGCTCGCCAAGCGACGGCGGGCCGCGACGACGCGCGGGTCGTCGGTCCCGATGAGCTCGAAGTACTCGACCAGGCGGACGCGCAGGGCCTCACGGTCCTCGCCGAACACCGTCGGCACCAGGTCGAGCAGGCGCCCGAAGGCGTCCTCGACGTGGCCACCTGAGATGTCGAGGTCGGCGACCGCGAGCTGCGCCTGGACGTCCTTCGGACCCGCACCGGCGGCGGCACGGATGTCGTCGGCGGTGTGGCCGTTCAGCCGGTCCAGGAGCGACACCTGCGCGAGCCCCGCGACGGCCATCTGGTCGTGCGGGTCCTGCAGGATCGCGGTCTTGTACTCGGTGATCGCCGTGGCGTAGTCGCCCTGCTCGATCGCGTCGTACGCGGCCTGGTGGTGCGGCGGCAGCGCTTCCGGCTCCGGCTCGCCCTGCTCGGCGGTGTCGTCCGGCGGAGCGGCACCGTCCACGGTGACGCGACCGGAGACGCCGTTCTGCTCGGCTGCCTGGAGCACCTGCTCGTAGACGTCGCGGACCTGCGCCTCGGGCAGCGCGCCGACGAAGAGCCCGAGCGGGCGTCCGCCGATCAGCGCGGCCACGGTCGGGATCGACTGCGCCTGGAACGCCTGCACGAGCTGCGGGTTCGTGTCGGCGTCCACCTTGGCGAGCAGCACGCGCCCGCCGTACTCGGCGGTCAGCTGCTCGAGGATCGGCGAGAGCTGCTTGCACGGCCCGCACCACTCGGCCCAGATGTCGACGATCACCGGCACCACGGACGACAGCTCCAGGACGTCCTGGAACGTGTCGTCGGTGACGTCGAGCACGAGCGACGGGACGGTCAGGTCGCCGCCGGTCTCGGTGCCCGGCGCTGCTGCACCGGTCGGGCTTCCCGCCTGCGCCGGAGCACCGGCAGGCGGCTGGGGCGGCCGCTGTGCGCGGTCGACGAGGGACGACAGGTCCACGGCTCCGCGGAGCCCGGACGGGGTCGGGGGGATGTTGCTCATTGCACCTCACTCGCTGCGGTCAGGCCCTGCGTGAACCCGAGCAGGACCACTTTGTCATCCGAGGCGACCGGCGGCACGTAGAAGAGCAGCTGGACGCCGTACGTGGCGCTGATGCCCTTCTTGCTCGTGTCGACCCCGGACAGTGCCCTGACGGCACCCTCGGTGTTGACCTCGGCGCCGGAGGCGGTCGGGGTCACCTTCTCGATCTCGTTGAGGTCGGCGGAGACGAGCGCGCCGGCGTCGTCGGTCGCGATCGCGACGGCGGAGTCCTCCGGGGTCTCGGACGAGTACTCGATCTTCGCCGTGTCCGGCAGGGACTTCGCCTTCTTGTCCTTGTACGCCTTGCCGATGGTGGTGCGGAGGCCGTCACCCTCGGTGGCGAACAGGTCGGCGTACTCGCTCTTCGAGTCCTTGGACAGGATGTCGCCGTAGGCGGTCGCGACCTGGTCCGGGGCGATCGCGAGCAGCTTCGACTGCGGAGCCAGGAGCGCCGCGCCGATCGACGTCGGCGCGAGGCTCGGGATCTTGGCGTCGGCCTCGAGCGAGACGTCGTAGGCGACCTTGTACGGGTCGCGCGCGGTGTCCTGCACGAGCGTCAGGGCCTGCGGTGCCGACTTGGCGTCGCAGTCCTCGGCGACGATCACGAACACCGTGCGCGGCCACGTGTCGGTCTGCTGGGGCAACGCGACGCACACCTGACCGGCCGAGATCGCCGGCGGTGCCTTGGCGTCGGAGTCCTTGCCGCGGATGGAGTAGTTCGCCAGGCGCAGGTCGAGCGCGGCACCGGTGAAGCGGGTCTTCGCCAGGTCACGGTCACGGGCGCCGTCGGACTGCTTCGCCACCGTGGCGATCCGCTCGACGACCCGGGTGATCTGCTGCTTGGTCGCCGCCGTGGGCTCGGTGGTCTCCGCCGCGCCGGTCGCGCTGGCCGTGGGGGTCGGGGTCGCGAGCGAGGGGTCCCCGCCCTGCGGCCAGTAGTCGGAGGAGCAGCCGGCCAGGGCGAGCGTGCCGACGAGCACCACGGGGACCGCGATGAACGCGCGCGATCCACGGCGGCCCCGCGTCGGGACCTGTGCACCGGCGGCGGCGGCACGGCGCGAGGCCCGCACGCGCGGCGGTCGGGTGCCACCGCTGCGACGACGCGGCCCACGACCGCGGCGCTGGTGCAGGAACGCCAGGACCAGCAGCACGATGCCGCCGAGTGCGAAGACGCCACCGGCGACCAGCAGGGGGCCGACGGACGGCGTCGCGGTGTCCTTCGGCCAGGTGACCGAGACGTCGCTCGGGGCGGCGGCGGTGCCGTCGCTGACGATGAGGACCGAGACGTCCTGCGGCAGACGGACCGTGAACTGCCCGGAGCCGTCGTACTCCTGGTACCAGAGGTCACTGCCCTTCGGCGACGGGACGGACGCCTCGGAGCCGGTGGTCTTGCCCACCAGCTTCGCGCTCTCGGCGTCGAACCGGAGCGTGGTGTGCTCGGCGTCACCGACCCACGCGTCGACGTCGGCCGTCTTGCCGTACGCCGCGAAGACCTTGCCGGAGCCGGACACGTTGATGCGCTGGTAGCCGGGGTTCGCGTTGAGCGTCGACCCGGGGATCACGGTGACCGGAGCAGAGCTGGTGGTCGAGCTGTCCGCGACGAGCGAGGACGGCGGAGCGAACACGGTCCGCTGTCCGACCGCCAACGCGACGAGCAGCAGGCCGATGACGAAACTGACGATCGCCAGGACGAATCGCACGAACACTCTCCCTACCGCGCCGGGGTGGGGATGTCGGCGCGCGAATCAGCGACTCAGGATAGCGAGCATGGCTGAGCA
The DNA here is from genome assembly GCF_004365375.1 of Curtobacterium sp. PhB25. Classification (NCBI taxonomy): domain Bacteria; kingdom Bacillati; phylum Actinomycetota; class Actinomycetes; order Micrococcales; family Microbacteriaceae; genus Curtobacterium; species Curtobacterium sp. PhB25. The sequence continues at coordinate 920,958 of NZ_SODR01000001.1, forward strand.
GCGCATCCATCCGGGCTGTCGTCGGACTCAGACGACCCCGTCGGGCCACCACTACACTCGACCGCGGGCCGGATCGGGCCCTCCGCCGAGCACCCAGGAGCGACACGTGGCGAACGACGAGGCAGAGTTCGGGACCGAGCTGCGCGGGTACCGCCGCGACGACGTCGACCGCTCACTGAACGACCTGCGCCGTGAGCTCATCAAGTCGAACACCGACCGTGCCGACGCCGCGAAGGAGATCCGTCTCCTGCAGTCCCGCGTCTCCGAGCTCCAGGGCGAACTCGACGAGGCCGGCACCCCCACCTACAGCGGCCTGGGCACGCGACTCGAGTCGACCCTGCGCGTGGCAGAGGAGCAGTCCACCCGTCTCATCAGCCAGGCGGACATCGACGCGCAGCGCCTGCGGGCGTCGAGCCGGGCCGAGGCCGACCGCACCGTTCGCGAGGCACAGGCAGAAGCCCGCGACACCCTCGAGGACGCGCGCACCCGCTCCACCAACGAACTCACCCGTGCTCGTGCCGAGGCCGCCGACACCGTCGAGCGTGCCCGTGCCGAAGCCGGCCTGCTGACCCAGGACGCCCGCAACGAGGCCGCCGCCATCCGGGGTGCCGCGGTGACCGAGGCCGCCGAGGTCCGCTCCGTCGCCATCCGTGAGACGAACGCCCTGCGCGCCCAGGTCGAGCACGAGGTCGCCGAGCTGCGCGAGATCGCCCAGCGCGAGTCGGCCGACTCCCGCACCGCCGCAGCCGACCTCGACCGCGAGACCGAGCACCGGCGCTCGGTGTTCGAGGCCGACCACGCCCGCCGGGTCGAGGACCTCGACCACGAGGAGTCGACCCGCCGTCAGGCACTCGAGCGCGAGGTCGCCGAGGGGCGTGCTGCGTGGCACCGGGAGCGCGACGAGCAGCAGCAGGCGCACACCCTGGCGATCGAGACCGGCCGCGCCGAGCTGCAGGCCGAGGTCGACCGACGTCGCGCCGAGATCGACGGCGAGTTCGCCGACCGCCGCCGGGTCGTGGACGAGGAACTCGCCGCCGCCCGTGCCGAGTGGGACCGGGAGCTCGCCTCGGCGCGCACCGCCCTGGCACAGGAGGCCGAAGCGTCGCGTGCGCAGCTGCGCGTCGACGAGGAACAGACGCGCGTCGAGAACGAGCGCCTCGTGCAGGAGACCGCCGACCGCATCGCACGCGAGCTCGAGGAGCACGACACCCGCATCGAGCGGGAGCGCGCCGAGGCCGACGCCGCCGCCGAACGCGCGGACCGCGAGCACGAGAACGCGCTCGCCGCCCGCCGCGAACGCGAGCACGCCGAGGTCGACACCGAGATCGCCGACCGTCGCTCCGCCGAACTCGACACCCTCGAGTCCGAGCGCACCGCCCTCCGTCAGGAGATCGACACCGCGCGCGCCGACCTGGCGAAGGAACGTGACGAGGCCCGTGCCGAGGTCGCCCGCGAGCGTGACGAGGCCCGCACGACGCTCGAGTCCGAGCTCGCCTCACGCCGGGACGACGCCGAGCAGGACTACCTGCAGAAGCACCACGAGACCGTCACCGAGACGCAGAAGTACCTCGACGAGGCGAACCTGCAGCTCGCCGAGGCCACGCGCCGTGCCACCGAGGCCCGTGAGCGCGCCGAGCGGCTCCAGCAGGAAGCCGACGACCTCGAGCGCACCAGCACCGCCGACGCGCAGGAGCACGCCCGCACCATCGTCGCCGATGCCCAGGACCGCGTGCACCGGATGGTCTCCGATGCCGAGGAGCGCACGGCTGCCATCACCGCCGAGGCCGAGGACCGACTGTCGGCGATCCGCACCGAGCGCGAGGCCGTTGCGGGCTACCTGGAGAACCTGCGCGGCGTGCTCACGCACGCGACCGGCCTGCTGGGGACCGCACCCGGTACTGCGCCCGGAGCGGCCGACGACGCAGTGGACGCGACCGAACGCTGACGCGAGCCGACCAGGAGGCGCGGGTCGCGCCTCCCGGTCGGCCCACCGCACCGAAGTGGGCACGTACCGTGCGTCGGACCGGCGAGTGCCGTCAGACCGGCCAGTGCGTCGGCAGCGGCGCGCTGCCCGGCACGACGAGGTCGGCGACGGCGTCGAGGACGATCCGGACGTACCGCTCCCCCACCCACAGGTGCTTCGCGCCCTCGATCGGGACGACCCGGACGTTCGGGGCGACGGCGAACCGGGCAATCGCTTCGTCGGGCTGCAGGAAGTCGTCGTGCTCGGGCACCAGGGCCACCACCGGGACGTCCACGGCTGCCCAGCGCGCGAGCTCGTCCGCCGTGGTGCGGTGCAGCGGCGGCGAGAGCAGGACCGCGCCCGCCACGGTGCCGGCCTCGACGTGTTCCAGCGCGTGCTTGAGGATCACCTCGGTACCGAAGGACCACCCGACCAACCACGGCGTCGGCAGACCACGGTCGACCACCTCGGCGACGGCGGATCGCAGGTCGAAGCCCTCGGAGACACCCTCGCCGAACACGCCCTCGGACGTGCCGCGTGGTGACGTCACCGACCGGAAGTTGAAGCGCAGGACCGCGATGTCCGCCAGCGCCGGCAGACGTGCGGCGGCCTTCTTGAGCACGTGCGAGTCCATGAAGCCGTGCGCGGTCGGCAGTGGGTGCAGCGTCACGACGGTGCCCCGTGCCGGGCGCGACTCCGGTTCGGCGAGCTCCCCGACCAGGGTGAGGTGGTCGTCGGTGACGAGCTCGACGTCGGTGCGGCGGGCGGGCAACTGCGTGGCGGAGCGGATCTCGCCGTCGGGCTCGGTGTGCTCGCTCATGCAATGCTCCAGCAGTGGTTGTGCCAGTGTCGGCGTGATGCCAGGTCGGCAGCGTCGCCGAGGACCCCGTCGGAACGCCAGACCACCACGTGTGCGGTGCCGGGCAGGACCGTACCGCCGCACCCGGGGCAGACGTACTCCTTCTGCGCCGAGGCCGCGGAGACGGGCTGGACGAGGTACTCCCGCCCGCGACGCACCTCGGTGCGCTTCCACGAGCTCATCAGCCGATCGAGGCCGGTGTCCTCGTCAGGCTCGACGTCGCGACCACGGGGACGCCGCGGCCGGTTGCTGCGCGGCACCCCAACTGCCGATCAGTACCAGTTGTTGGCCTGGCTGTGGCCCCAGGCGCCGCAGGGCGTGCCGTAGACCCCGGAGATGTAGTTGAGACCCCACGTGATCTGCGTCGCGGGGTTCGTCTGCCAGTCGGCACCGGCGGTCGCCATCTTGCTGCCCGGGAGCGCCTGCGGGATGCCGTACGCACCGCTGGGGTTGTAGGCGTTCACCCGCCAGCCGGACTCCTTGTTCCACAGCGAGACGAGGCAGTTGTACTGGTCGGTGCCCCAACCCCGGGCCGTGACGAGCTGCAGGGCGATGGCCTGTGCGCTGCCCGCGTCGGGCGTCGCGGCCACGGCGGCCAGCGTGTTCGCGGCGGAGACGCTCTCGGTCTCGGTCGCGGCGGCGTCGGTCGTGTCGTCGGTGGTGGCGTCGTCGGCTTCTTCCTCGACGACCGGCTTGACGACCTTGGGCGCCGGCACGGTCACGCCGTAGCCGTCACGGTCGGCAGCGGCGTCGCCGTAGGTGCCGTGCGCGGTGTACTGCTGCGGGGCCTGCGGCGTCTTCACGAGCACCGGGGTGTCGACCGCGGCCTGCGCGACGTCGGCCTGGAGCGGGTTGAAGAGCGACGCACCGACGAAGAGGAAGACCCCGACGAACGAGAACGCCGGAACCGAGGAACGCTTCCGTGCGAAGGCGTTGACCGCGGCGGCTGCGCCACGGCTCGGCTGCTGCGCCGTCGCGGTGCGCTGCTTCGCGGCACGCGGGTCCACCCGGGCCGCGGGGGCCTCGTGCGCGAACGCGGCGATGCGTTCGTCGGACACGCGGTTCGCTGCGACGGACTTCGGCGTCGCGACGGGACCGGTCTCCGGCAGGACCTGCGGGTTCGCCGGGAGCACCGAGGTGTCCGCCGTACGGGTTCGGTTCAGTGCCGCGCGGCGCTCACCCGAAGCCTGGAGGCTGAGGTGCTCGCGGGGATCGCGGTCGGAGCTGTGGTCTGCCGTGTGCCTGCCCATGAGTAGGACCAGGGTAACGGAACGATCACGGAAAGCGAAGCACCTGGGTGCAGCGCGTCGTCAGCGGACGGCGAGCATGACCTCGACGACGGCGTCGAGCAGCGCGTCCACCTGGCCCTCGCGGTAGCCGCCGTGCTTCGGGCGGAACACGATCGACCGCACCTCGGTGAGGCTCAGCGGCTTGCCCTCGCGGAAGTAGCCACCGAGGCGGGCCGCGAACGCGTCGACGTCCTTCGGGTGGTAGCCGGTGCCGAGCACGCTCACCCGGTTGAACCGCTGTCCGTCCGGGCGCTCGAGGCGGGCCACGACGTCGGAGGCCTTCGTGCGGGCCTCGGCGTACCAGGCCTTCTGTCCGGCGTCGCCGATCTCCCGCTCGCGCTCCCGGGCCGCGAAGGCGTCCTCGAGGCGCTCCAGCGCTGCGTCGACGTGCGAGGTGGAGTAGCCGCCCTTGCGCATCGAGAACGCGGTGGCGCGGATCTTCGCAGCCTCGATGCCGGGGGCGCTGTCGTCGGCGGAGTACGCACGACGGGCGTCCTCGAGGAAACGCTCGACTTCGTCGACGTCGTATCCGAGGGCGGAGCGGGCTGCGGTCGGGAAGGTGGTGGCCACGGCGTCATTCTGCCAGTCCCGACCCGTGGCACAACCTGGACGCGCTGAGGGCGGCGCTCAGGGTGGGCCGACGAGGTCGATCGAGGTCGGTCAGTGGTTGACGATCAGGTACAGCACGTAGGCGACGGCAGCCGACGGCAGGATGCTGTCGATGCGGTCGAGCAGTCCGCCGTGCCCGGGCAGGAAGGACGAGATGTCCTTGATGCCGAGGTCGCGCTTGATCATCGACTCGGTGAGGTCGCCCAGGGTCGCCGACCCGGAGATCAGCACGCCGAGCACGACGCCGGTCCACCAGGGCAGGCCGAGCATGAGCCAGGCGACCAGGATGCCGACGATGATGCTCGCTGCGACCGATCCGGCGAAGCCCTCCCACGTCTTCTTCGGGCTGATCCGCGGCGCCATCGGGTGCTTGCCGAGGTTCAACCCGGTGGCGTAGGCACCGGTGTCGACAGCGACGACGACCAGGATGAAGCCGATCACCCACAGGTTGCCCTGCGACTGCGCGGAGAGCAGGACGACACAGGCGCCGAGCAGCGAGATGTACGCCTGCACGAACAGGCCGTTCGTGACGTCGCGGAACACGTCGCCGGCCGACGGCTTCTGCCGCGAGAGCGCGACCTCGATCAGACGCCAGAGGCTGATCAGGACGATGCCACCGAGCAGTGTGAAGAGTGCCGCGACCTGCCCGAGCAGGAACGCCGCCGGCACGATCGCGATCGCGACGGCGACGCTCGGGATCCGCGGGACGTCCCGGCCCGCGAAGCGCATGGCGCTCGTGAGCTCGTAGACGCCCACGCCGAGCAGGAACGCCGCCACGACCATGAACGACGGTGGCCAGATGAGGAGCGTGCCGAGCATGACGACGGCGAACGCGAGCGCGATGCCGATCGCCGCCGGCAGGTTGCGCCCGGTGCGCGCCGTCAGGGCCTCGTTGCGCGCACCGAAGTCGGCCTTGCGCTGCCGGAGCTGCGCCTCGAAGTCGGTGCGGGCCGCTCGGGCACGCGCATCGAAGTCCTGGCGGAGCCCCTTCTTCACGGGCCCGGTGTGGTCGGGTCCGTGCTCTGCTGTGGGGCGTTCACCGCCCTGGTCCGGGCGGCGCATCAGACCTCGAGGAGTTCGGCTTCCTTCTTCTTCAGCGACTCGTCGATCTGGTCGACGTGCTTCTTCGTCAGGGCCTCGAGGTCCTTGTCGCCGCGCGAGATCTCGTCGTCCGAGATCTCACCTTTGAGCGCGTCGAGGTCGTCCTTGGCCTTGCGGCGGATGTTCCGGATGACGACCTTGTGGTCCTCGCCCTTCGTCCGCACGAGCTTGACGAACTCCTTGCGGCGGTCCTTGGTGAGCTCCGGGATCGTCACGCGGACGATGTCGCCGTCGTTCGTCGGGCTGGCGCCGAGGTTCGGGAACGTCGCGATGGCGCGCTCGATCTCCTTGAGCGCCGTCTTGTCGTACGGCGTCACGATGAGCGTGCGGGCCTCGGGCGTCTGCAGCGACGCGAGCTGCGCGAGCGGCGTCGGCGTGCCGTAGTACTCGACCGGGATCTTCTGGAAGAGCGCCGCGTTGATGCGGCCGGTGCGGACGGTCGAGAAGTCGTCCTTGGCGACCTCGACAGCCTTCGCCATCTTCTCGGTGGCTTCGGTCAGGACATCACTGATCACGGTGTTACTCCTTCGGTACTGGCGTCGAGTCTAGTCAGCGGTGCGGGTCAGTTGCTGACCACGGTGCCGATGCGCTCGCCACGGATGGCGGCCTGGACGTTGCCGTCGCCCTCCATGCCGAAGACGTGCATCGGCATGCCGTTGTCCATGCAGAGCGAGAACGCGGTGGCGTCGACGACCTTCAGACCCTTCAGGAGCGCGTCCTGGTAGGTCACGTGGTGCAGCTTCTCGGCCGTGGCGTCCTTCTTCGGGTCCGCCGTGTACACGCCGTCGACACCGTTCTTGGCGACGAGGACCTCGTCGGCCTTGATCTCGAGTGCTCGCTGCGCGGCCACCGTGTCGGTCGAGAAGTACGGCAGACCGGCGCCGGCGCCGAAGATGACGACGCGGCCCTTCTCGAGGTGCCGCTCGGCGCGCCGCGGGATGTACGGCTCGGCGACCTGGGTCATCGCGATGGCCGACTGCACGCGCGTGGCGGCCCCGGCCTGCTCGAGGAAGTCCTGCAGCGCCAGCGCGTTCATCACGGTGCCGAGCATGCCCATGTAGTCGGCACGGCCGCGGTCCATCCCGCGCTGCGAGAGCTCGGCGCCGCGGAAGAAGTTGCCCCCGCCGACGACGATCGCGATCTCGACCTCGCGCGCGGCGACGGCGATCTCCTTGGCGATGGCCCCGATCACGTCGGGGTTCACGCCGAGCGATCCGGCCCCGAAGGCCTCTCCCGACAGCTTCAGCAGTACGCGGCGTCGTCCGGTCTTCTCGTCGGTCATCTGATCGCACCCTTCGTCGTGGTCTCGTGGAAATGTACTCGCGGATGTGTCGCGTGTGTGTCGCGCCCGGAGGCGCGAAAAACGGGGCCAGGAACCTGGTTGGTTCCTGACCCCGTCACGGGTTCGTTACGCGCCGACCTTGACGCGGGCGAAGCCCTGGATCGTGATGCCGGCGTTCTCGGCGGCCTTCGCGACGGAGATCTTGTTGTCCTTCGCGTAGTCCTGGTCGAGGAGCGACACCTGCTTGATGTAGGCGTTCACCCGACCCTCGACGATCTTCGGGAGCGCAGCCTCGGGCTTGCCCTCCTCGCGCGTGATCGCCTCGACGGTCGCACGCTCCTTGGCGATCTCGTCGGCCGGGACCTCGTCGCGGGTCAGGTACGTCGGGTTCGCGAACGCGACGTGCTGGGCGATCGAGCGGGCCTCGGCAGCGTTGTCACCCTCGTACGCGATGACGACGGCGATCTGCGGCGGCAGGTCCTGGCTGGTCTTGTGCAGGTAGATCTCGAAGGCCGAGCCCTCGACACGGCGGACCGTGCGGACCTCGAGCTTCTCGCCCAGTGCGGCGGCCGACTCGTTGACGACCTCGAGAACGGTCTTGCCGTCGACGGGGGCGGCGTTCGCGGCGGCGACGTCAGCTGCACCGGCGGCCGCGACGGCCCCGAGCACCTTGTCGGCCAGCGTCGTGAACTTCTCGTTCTTCGCGACGAAGTCGGTCTCGCTCGCGAGCTCGACGACCGTGGCGGCGCCGTTCTCGGAGCTCGCGACGACGACGCCCTCGGAGGTGGCACGGTCGTCGCGCTTGGCGACGGCCTTCGCACCCTTGATGCGGAGCAGCTCGACGGCCTTGTCGTAGTCGCCGTCGGCCTCGACGAGCGCGTTCTTCGCGTCCATCATGCCGGCGCCGAGGTCCTCGCGGAGCTTCTTCACGTCAGCAGCGGTGAAGTTTGCCATTGACTGTCCTTTCTGGACGGTACGTGTGTGGAGAGTGGTGACGCAGGCGCCGGACCCGATCGGGTCCGGCGCCTGCGACAGGTCACTCGGCGGGGGTGGTCTCCGCGGCTGCCTCGGCCTCGGCCGTCGGCTCCGCGTTCTTCGCGTCGTCGGCGATCGGCTCGCCGATCTCCTTCGCGGCGACCTGCGCGTCAGCGTTGTTCTCCTCGACGGTCGCACCCTCGGGAGCGGCGTCGGCGGACGGCGTCGCGGCGTCGCCACCGAGGAGCTCCTGCTCCCACTCGGCGAGGGGCTCTGCGGCCTCTTCGTCGTCGCCACCGTTGTGGCGGGTCTTCAGGCCCTCGGCCGCGGCGTCGGCGACGATGCGGGTGAGGAGACCGACGGAGCGGATCGCGTCGTCGTTGCCCGGGATCGGGTACGTGATCTCGTCAGGGTCGCAGTTGGTGTCGAGGATGCCGATGATCGGGATACCGAGCTTCTGCGCCTCGTCGACCGCGAGGTGCTCCTTCTTGGTGTCGACGATCCAGAGCGCGCTCGGGGTCCGCGTGAGGTTGCGGATACCACCGAGGGTCTTGTGGAGCTTGTCCAGCTCGCGCTTCTTGATGAGGAGCTCCTTCTTGGTGAAGCCCTTCGTCGTGTCGTCGAAGTCGATCTCCTCGAGCTCCTTCATGCGCGCGAGGCGCTTGGAGACCGTCTGGAAGTTCGTCAGCAGACCGCCGAGCCAACGCTGGTTGACGTACGGCTGGCCGACGCGGGTCGCCTGCTCGGCGATGGAGCCCTGCGCCTGCTTCTTGGTGCCCACGAAGAGGATCGTGCCACCGTGCGCGACCGTCTCCTTGACGAAGTCGTACGCGCGGTCGATGAAGGCCAGCGACTGCTGCAGGTCGATGATGTGGATGCCCGAGCGCTCGGCGAGGATGAAGCGCTTCACCTTCGGGTTCCACCGACGGGTCTGGTGTCCGAAGTGGACGCCGCTGTCGAGCAGCTGGCGGATGGTGACGACGGCCATGTGCCGTCCTCCTTCTGTGTTCTCGGAGCGCAGCTGTGCTGTGCCCCTGTTGCGGTTGTGTCGAGCACGACCGGAGGTCGTGATCCCTGGTGTCCTGGCACGCGACCGCCCGCTCGTGAGAGCGGGACCGGTGGTCGGGTGCCGGGTCGGAGACGGCGAACCGTTGACGACCCTGTGGACACGCGAAGTCAGCGCGCATCAGCGCACTGCTGGAGAAATGCTAGCAGACAGGAGGCCCGGATCACGCGCGCCGACCGGCTGACGTGATCCGGGCCTCCTGTCCGGTGTTCTGGGTGTCTCAGACGCGACTGATCACGCCTTCGCGTTCACCGTGTCGCCCTCGGCGGAGATGCCCATCTCCTCGAGCGAGCGACCCTTGGTCTCCGGGATCTTCGCGATGACGAAGAAGAACGAGATCAGCGCGAACAGCGCGTAGATGCCGTACGTGACCGTCAGGTTGAAGCCGGACAGCACCGGGAAGGTGATCGTGACGATGAAGTTCGCGACCCAGTTGGCGGCCGAGCCGATGCCGAGCGCCGTGGCGCGGATGCGGTTCGGGAACATCTCGCCGAGCAGTACCCACATGAGCGGACCCCACGTCGCGCCGAACGACACGACGAACAGGTTCGCGAAGATGAGGGCGATGACGCCCCACGCGCCGGGCAGGCTCGGGTTGCCGTCCACGATCGTCGACTGCGAGAACGCGATCGCGACCATCGCCAGCGACACGAACATGCCGGCGGAACCGGTGACGAGCAGCGGCTTCCGACCGACCTTGTCGACCAGGAAGATCGCGATGAAGGTGACCGCGACGTTGACCACCGACGTGATCGTGGAGATGAGGAAGGAGTCGCTCTCCTTGAACCCGACCGCCTGCCAGAGCGTCGTCGAGTAGTAGAAGATCACGTTGATGCCGACGAACTGCTGCAGCACGGCCAGGATGATGCCGACCCAGACGATGGGCTGCAGGCCGAAGCGGTTGCCCCGGATGGAGCCCTTCTTCTCGTTGGCTTCCTTCTTGATGCCGTCCTGGATCTCCTCCAGGCTCGTGTTCACCGTGTCGCGCGGGACGATCTTCGTCATGACCGCGCGGGCGTCCTCCGTCCGCCCCTTGGCGAGCAGGTACCGCGGCGACTCCGGCAGCGTGATCGCGAGGATGCCGTAGACCACCGACGGGATCACGCCGACCAGGAACATCCAACGCCAGGCCGGCAGGCCGAAGACCTCGGCGGACGCGCTGCCTGCCGTGACGGCGAAGAACTGGTCGGAGAGCAGCGCGGCGAAGATACCGAGCGTGATCGCGAGCTGCTGGAACGAGGCAAGGCGCCCGCGGATCGCCTTCGGCGAGACCTCGGAGATGTACGCCGGCGCGATCACCGAGGCCGTACCGATGCCGAGGCCGCCGACGAGACGCCACAGGACGAAGTCCCACGTGGCGAACGCGAAGCCCGAGCCGATCGAGCTCACCAGGAACAGCACCGCGGCCCAGAACATCACCCGGGTGCGACCCCAGCGGTCAGCCAGTCGACCGGCGAAGTAGGCGCCGAACGCACAGCCGATGAGCGCGGAAGCGACGGCGAAGCCGCTCGCCGCCTCGGACAGGCCGAACTCGCCCTTGATGGCCTCGACGGCGCCGTTGATGACCGACGAGTCGAAGCCGAAGAGGAAACCGCCCACCGCTGCTGCGATGGCGAACGCGGTGACCTTCCCCTTGAACGCACGGTCCTCGCCGTGCCCGGTGGCTGTGTTGGACACGATGCTCCTGGGTTCTGCCGGCCGTGCTGCTGTGGGCACGGTGCCCCGGCGGTCGGCTCGTTCGCCGTCCGTGCGGCGTTGCGTGGTCCGGAGCGGCCCCGACTGTACTCCTCGTGGTGGATGTGGTCATAACCGGGTGCGCTCGGTGCGCGGGGCGGGGCGCGGGGCGTGGGCGTGGGCACGACCGTTCCGACAGTCCACGCGGTGATCACCTCGTGCTTCGTCGCGAGACGCGTCCGCATGCTCGTTCGTTGCGGTCGCGTCGTCCCTCCACAGGCCGGGAGGCCCGCGCCACCCTCCACGGACCGCCTCACCTCGGTCGTGTGGCCGGTTCGTGGCGGACAGAGTAACGGCATGCTCCCGTTCCCCGGCTCCGGCACTCGGCTCCCTCCGGTCGCCGCGATGGTGGTGGTGATCGGGATGCTCGGGGCGTTCTGGACGGCCACCGCGTCGTTGCCCGGACCCGTGCCCGCGCCGGAGGACCTGCGCGACCACCGGGATCGCTCGGCGGCGACTCGTGCTGATGAGCCGTGGGCCTGGCCGACCGACACGCGGGTGGTCGAGCGCGGGTGGGAGCCGCCGTCCGACGACTACGCCGCCGGTCACCGCGGGATCGACGTCCCGGCGCCGCTCGGCACGACTGCGGCGGCGGTCGACGACGGCACTGTGGCGTTCGCCGGACCAGTCGGCGGCAGGAGCGTCGTGACGGTCGACCACGGCGGCGGGCTCGTCAGCACCCTCGACTCAGTGCAGCCGCTCGCCGCCGCCGGGGACGACGTCCGACAGGGTGATCCGGTCGGCCGGGTGTCCGTGGGGCACTGCCCGGCCTCGGCACCGTGTCTGCACCTCGGCGCGCGGGTCGACGGCCGCTACGTGGACCCGACGTCGTACCTTCCCGCGGCCGAGTGGCCCGTGCTGTTGCCGGAGTCCGCCTGGCCTGGGTGATTGTCGGCCACGAGCGGTGGGCGACGGGCGACTTCGACGTGCGACGTCGGTCGGCGAGCTGGCTGGCCGGGTGCGTGGGCGAGCGTCAGGCGCGGCGGTCGCGCCGTCAGGCGCGCGGGTGGGCCGTCCGGTAGACCTCGCGCAGCCGCGCTGAGGAAACGTGCGTGTAGATCTGCGTCGTCCCGAGGCTCGCGTGCCCGAGCAGTTCTTGGACCGCCCGCAGGTCCGCTCCCCCGTCGAGCAGGTGCGTCGCCGCGGTGTGCCGGAAGGTGTGCGGTCCGCTCGGCCCTTCGCCGGGAAGGTCCCCGAGCAGGCGAGCCACCACGCGGTATGCACTGCGCACCCCGAGCCGGCCACCCTGGTCACCGAGGAACAGTGCCGTGCTCGGTACGTCGGCCCGCGCCGCGAGGGTCGGACGCCCCCGCGACGTCCACGCCTCGAGTGCGTCACGGGCCGGGACACCGAACGGCACGACCCGCTCCTTCCCGCCCTTCCCGAGCACGCGGACCGTGAGCCGCCCGCGATCGACGTCGGCGACGTCGATGCCGACGAGCTCGCTCACCCGGATGGCCGCGGCGTACAGCAGCTCCACGAGCGCCAGGTCCCGCAGCGCACCGGGATCGTCGGTCGCTGCACGGGCCGCGAGGCCGTCGAGCAGCCCACGGACCTGGTCGGCCGACACCACCCGCGGCAGGTGCGAGCCGCCCTTCGGTGCACGGAGCCGCACGCCGGCGTCCATCGCGGTCACCCCGGTCTCGCTCGCCCACCGGGTGAAGGCCCGGACCGACGACGACCGGCGGGCGATCGTCGACCGTGCGAGCCCCCGCTGGTCGGCTTCCCACAACCAGTCACGGAGGAGTTCGAGGTCGACCCCGTCGATGCCGACGACGCCGCGTCGCGCGGCGAACTCGACGAACTGCTCGAGGTCGTTCGCGTACGCGCGGAGCGTCTGCTCGCTGAGCCCCCTGGCGTGTCGAGCGTGCCCGAGGAACGAGTCGACCGCTGCCACGAGTCGCTCTTCCTTCTGCTCTGCTCGGTCCGCCACGTCGTCAGCGTACGGCTGGCCGACGTCATGCGCGGCTCCACCCGCCGCTGCTGTGCGCCACGAGCCCTTGCAACTGCGCGAGCGCGAGAGCGTCCGCCACCGCAGCTCCGGACAGCCCGGACCGTCGAGCGATCTCGGCCTCTGGCAAGGCACGACGGCCGAGCGCGTCGAGGACCCGGACGACCTCGGGATCGCGCTGGACCGACACGAGGGGTTCGTCCGCCGCCGCGGTCGCAACGGATGCGGCCACGGGACGCATCGCGGCGACCGGGTCCCCCGGGTGCACGACGAGCTGCGCCCGGCCCTGCGCCACGAGCCGGTGGCACCCGACCGACGCCGAGGACGCGAACGCTCCCGGGACGGCGAACACCGGGCGACCGAGCTGCCCGGCGTGGTGTGCGGTGTTGAGCGCACCGGACCGCGCACCGGCCTCCACGACGACCGCAGCATCGGCGAGGGCGGCGATCAACCGGTTCCGGGCCAGGAAGCGCCACCGGGTCGGGCGGGTCCCCGGCGCCGACTCCGCCACCAGGGCGCCCTGCCGAGCGACGTTGTGGAGCAGCTGGACGTTGCCGGCGGGGTAGAGCTGGTCGATCCCCCCGGCCAGGACCGCGATCGTCGGGGCCCCTGCGGCGATCGCCACCCGGTGTGCGACCGCGTCGATCCCGTAAGCGCCGCCGCTGACGATCGTGCAGCCGGCGTCCGCGGCGGACGAGGTGATCTCGGCGGCTGCTTCGGCCCCGGCGATGGTGTTCGCCCGCGACCCGACCACGGCCAGGGCGGGTGCCCCGTCGCCGACACCCGCCATGGCGCTGCGCGTCCAGAGCACGAGTGGTGCGTGGGGGCCGAGGTCGTCGATCGCCGTCGGCCACCCAGCGGACCCGGGCACGAGCAGTCGTGCCCCGACGGCTTCGGCCGAGGCGACGACGTCGGCCACGTCGGACCGGACCAAGCGCGGTCGCCACCGGTCGATTGCCGTGTGCAGGACACCGGCGAACGCATCGGGATCCTCCGCACCGGGTACGCCGGCCTCCACACACCCGTCGAGCAGATCCTCGAACGCACCGTCGGCTGCCAGCAGGACCGAGCCGAGGGCGCGCTCCGACCCGAGAGCCGCCATGAGCTCACCGGCAACGGAGTCCCCCGGCTCCGCGATCACGGACCACGCGACCCGAGCGGCGGTCTGGACCGGGTCCGACGCCCCGTCAGTCCCGAGGACCCGACGGATCGCGGCGAGCAGTTCGCTGCCGTGGTCGGGCCCCACGCCGCTCACAGTGCGCTCCGCAGGGCAAGAGCACCCCGGACGTGTGCTCTGCTCGGACGGTCGACCGCTTCGAGGTCGGCGAGGGTCCACGCGAGCCGCATCACCCGGTCCCACCCCCGCATGGTCAAGCTGCCGAGGTCGAGCGCCCGGTCGAGCTCGGTGGTCGAACCGGGTTCGATCCGGCCGTCCGCCCGCAGCCAGGCTCCGGTGACCTCGGCGTTCTTCGTCCACCCGGTGTCCCGGAGGCGTTCGGCCATCCGAGCGCGGGCCGCGGCGACCCCGGCGCGGGCCTCGGCCGTCGTCGGCGTGCTCCCGTCGGCACCACGCATCTTCCCGGTCGTCACCCGGGGCACGAGCACCCGGATGTCCATCCGGTCGAGCAGCGGTCCGGACATCCGCCCGAGGTAGCGCCGAACCGCACTCGGCGGACACTCACACGGTTGGCCGTGCGCTCCGCCGGCGTTGCCGCACGGGCAGGGATTGGCAGCGAGCACGACCTGGCACCGCGCCGGGAACTCGGCGGCGCCCGCAGCCCGGTGGATGGTGATCCGACCGGACTCGAGCGGCTGGCGGAGCGCGTCGAGCACCGCACGGGGGAACTCCGGTGCTTCGTCGAGGAACAGGATGCCGCCGGTCGCCCGCGACACTGCTCCGGGTCGCAGCACACCGGAGCCGCCGCCGATCAGGGAGATCGCCGACGCGGAGTGGTGCGGGGCCTCCCACGGGGGCTTCGTGCTCCACGACGCCGGCCCGAGTCCGGCGACGGACCGGACGGCGGCGACCTCGAGCGCGGTCGCGTCGTCGAGGTCGGGCAGGAGTCCGGGCAGGCGCTCCGCGAGCATCGTCTTGCCGGCACCGGGTGGACCGAGCAGGAGCGCGTGGTGCCCACCGGCCGCCGCGGCGACGACGGCGCGCACCCCGATCGGGTTCCCGACGACGTCCGACAGTTCGGCCACCGGGCGTTGGACCGAGGGCACCGGCACCGGCAGCACCGCGTCGACCTCGACCGGCGGCAGCAGCGCGCCGGCGTCGATCGCGGCCGCACGGAGTGAGTCGACCCCGGTGGTGCGCACGCCGTCGACCACGCGGGCCTCGGGCAGGTTGCCGATCGGCAGCACGACCCGGTCGGCCCCGGCGTCGCGGGCGGCGAGCAGCATCGGGATGACGCCGGCGACCGGTCGGACCCGACCGTCCAGACCGAGCTCCCCGATGTAGACGATCCGCTCACTGACGTCGGGTGCGAGTCCGGCGCCGGCGAGCACCGCCATCGCGATCGCCAGGTCGAACCCGGAACCCCGTTTCGGGATCGCCGCGGGCGTGAGGTTCACCGTGATCCGGCGAGCCGGCAACGGACACCCGGCGTTCGCAGCGGCGGCACGGACTCGCTCGCGCGCCTCGCCGAGCGAGGTGTCCGGCAGTCCGATGATGCTGAAGGCGGGCAGTTGGCTGGTCAGGTGGGCCTCGACCTCGATCCGGCGCCCGGTCACGCCGAGCAGCGCGACGGCCGCAGCACGGCCGATGCCCGTCACAGCACACCCGCCACGTGTTGGACGGCCGTCCGCGGACCGTCGACGTGGACCGCGACCACGTCGATGCGGATCGCGCGTGCCGACACCTCCGGATGGGCATCGAACCACTCGGCCACGAGTCGTCGCATCCGGGTGAGCTTCGTCGCCGTGATCGCCTCGAACGGATGCCCCGTCGTCGTACCGGATCGCGTCTTCACCTCGATGAACGCGAGTGTGCACGAATCCCACGCGACGATGTCGATCTCGCCCCGGGCGCACCGCCAATTCCGCTCGAGGACCCGGAAACCCCGTTCGTGCAACCACGCCACGGCCTGGTCCTCGCCGAACCGCCCCAGGCGGCCGTTCCGGAGTGTTCGTCCGGGGCGATCGTGCAGCTTCTGTTCCATGTCATTGCCTCCACGGCAACGATCGCGGGAACGGCAGCGCGGATGGCCGCCGATGGAGACTCTGTGGAATCAGACGACGACGATCGCCCTTGGGGAGGAATGACGAAGGACCCGGGTGATCGCGATCATCCGGGCCCTTCGTCGACAGCGGCTCAGTGTGCGGCTGCGTACGCTTCCTGCACCTGGGTCGAGATACGACCACGGGTCGAGACCTCGTAGCCGTTCTCCTTCGCCCACTCGCGGATCTTGCCGAGCTCTTCGGAGTTGCCACGCTTCGGGGCCGACTTCGGGGCCGTGCTGCCGGTGCGACGACCGGAGACCTTGCGCGCTGCGGCGATGTAGTCGGAGATCGCTTCGCGGAACTTGTCGACGTTGTCGTTCGTCAGGTCGATCTCGTACGACGAGCCGTCGAAACCGAATTCGACCGTGCGACCTTCACCGGTGGTGATGGGGGAATCGTCGAGGTCGTCGACGAGCTGGACGGTGACCTTCTGTGCCATGCGCGGCTCCTGTTCATTGGACGGGAAATCCCGACCAGAATAGCGCGTGGAATTCCGGCACGTCACCGATCACCGGCGATTCACCGAATGCACCGGAATTGACGATCACTCGTCGAGTGCGAGTTCCTTCGGCAGTTCGAGTTCTCGCGATGTCAGTTCTTCGACATTCACGTCCTTGAACGTGAGGACGCGGACACCCTTGACGAACCGGTCGGAACGGTAGACGTCCCACACCCAGACGTCGTTCATCGTCAGTTCGAAGTAGAAATCGTGTTCGGTGTCCCGGCGCACGAGTTCGACCTCGTTCGCCAGGTAGAAACGCCGCTCGGTCTCGACCACGTAGCGGAACTGCGACACGACGTCGCGGTACTCGCGGTACAGGGCCAGCTCGACCTCGCGGTCGTAGTCGTCGAATTCGTCCTCATCCATTGCGCCCACAGTCTACGGCGGCAGCCGCACCAGTGCGCGACAGCAGCTCGAGGGATGCACCCGAAGACGGAAGTGCGAGCAAGCTCGGCGTCCGCTCCCGATCCGAGCCCACCGAGGTTCCACAACACGCCGTGTGCGCTCCGCCGAGGTTCCGCTGCGGCACCGGGCGTGCGCCGAGATGCCGAGATTTCGGAACCTCGCGGACCACAGGCAGGCAGCCGGGGCCGACCGCAGCGCGTCAGCTGACGAGCGCGTCGAAGCCCTCGAGTGACACGCTCGACGCCTGGTGCAGCCACGACTTCCGGTGCAGTGCGTGCGCCCCGACCGCGCGGATGGCGTCGTAGTGCGCGGTCGAGCCGTAGCCCTTGTTCGACGCCCAGGCGTAGTGCGGTGCCTCGTCGTGGGCCGCGATCATCAGGGCATCCCGCGCGACCTTCGCCACGATCGACGCCGCGGCGACCGAGGCGCAGTCCCGGTCGGCCTTGACCTGCACGACGACCTCGAGCGGGTCCGTCGTCGGACGGAGCGAAGCGGGGACGGCACGGGACAGCCAGTCGAAGGACCCGTCCAGCACGACGACGGCGCCGTCGAGCGACAGGCCACCGGCGACCAGCGACTCGAGCGCCTGCGCCCCTGCGGCCCCGAGCGCCGGGACGATCCCCTGCCGGTCGACGTACTCGGCGGACGCCATGCCGACGGCGGTGCGCGCCCATCGGGTGACGACGGGGACCAGGTCCGTCCGGCGGGTGGCGGACAGCAGCTTCGAGTCGGCCAGACCCTGCGGGACCCGCCCGACGTCGATCGTCACGGCCGCGACGCCCACGCCGACGGGGCCGGCGATCGCACCGCGTCCGACCTCGTCCATCCCGATGACCGTGACACGGCCTTCGGCCAGCAGCCGCTTCTCGACGCGGAGGGAGGGGCGGACGGGGGTCACTGGTCGCGCTCCTCCACCCCGGCGAACACCTCGGGGTGGTCGTCGAGCCACGTCCAGCGGCTCGTCGGCCAGGAGATCACGAAGGCGCGGCCGGTCACGTCGGACAACGGCACGAACCCCTTCGACGGTGTGTCCCCGTTGTAGCGGGAGTCCTTGGAGTCGTTGCGGTTGTCGCCCATCACCCAGATGGTGCCCTTCGGCACGGTGACGGAGAAGTCGGTCGCTGAAGCAGGGGCGCCGGCCGGCAGCTTGAGGTACGGCTCCTTGATCGGGACGCCGTTCACCGACATCTGCCCGAGGTCGTTGCAGCAGGAGACCTTGTCCCCCGGCAGACCGATCACACGCTTGATGAGGTGGTCGTCGCTGTCGCCCGTCCCGAGGCCGATCTGCGTGAGGACCCAGTCGATCGCCTTGGCGGGCTGGGTGTCCGGCGTGACGCTCGGCACCTCGGACCCGGCGAGCCATCCACCCGGGTCCTTGAACACGACGACGTCGCCGCGTTTCAGTGCCACGACACCCGGGACGAGTTCGTTGACGATCACGCGGTCGTTGATCTGCAGGGTGTTCTCCATCGACGCCGACGGGATGTAGAACGAGCGGATCAGGAAGGTCTTGACCAAGAACGACACGAGCAGCGCCGCGATGAAGATGATGACGAGGTCGCGGAGGAATGTGAGGATCCCGTTGCGCTGCTTCTCGGGCCGGGGCCTGCGCCCGGATTCCTCAGTCGTGTCCGTCATTTCCGCTCTCGTTCACACCGTGCACGCCCGGGTTCAGTGGGCGCAAAGGGAAAGCCCCCCGTCGATGCACAACCGTACATCGGCGAGGGGCCAGCAGCGGCGTCCGGCTCGCGGACGCTCACTGTGAAGGCGATCAGGCGTCGCGCTTCTCCTTGATCTTGCGGCGGGCCGCCTTGCCGCGCAGTTCGCGCAGGTAGTAGAGCTTCGCGCGACGGACGTCACCCTTGGTGACGATCTCGATGTGGTCGATGATCGGCGAGTGCACCGGGAACCAGCGCTCGACGCCGACCTGGAAGCTCACCTTGCGGACCTTGAAGGTCTCGCCGATGCCGTGGCCCTGGCGGCCGATGACGACACCCTGGAAGACCTGGATACGCGAGCGCGTGCCTTCGACGATGTTCACGTGCACCTTGATGGTGTCACCGGCGCGGAAGTCCGGGACGTCGGTCCGCAGCGATGCTGCGTCGACGTTGTCGAGGAGCTGGCTCATGGCTGTTCTACTCTCTGCGGACGCACACGGGTCGCCGCGGATCGATGTCTGATGAAGTGGTGGTGCGTGCCCGGTGTCGGCGACTCCCCCGTGGCAGAGTCCAGCCAGGGCACAGCGATCCATACTGCCACACAGAACGCCGGGGGCAAAACAGCGAGGATGGACCCATGATCGAACTGCGCACCCCCACGGAACTCGACGGACTGCGAGTCGCCGGTCGGTTCGTGGCCGACGTCCTCGACGAACTGCTCGCCACGGTCGACGTCGGCGTGAACCTGCTCGAGCTCGACCGCGTCGCCGCGCGGATGATCGCCGACCGGGGCGCCGAGAGCTGCTACGTCGACTACCACCCCTCGTTCGGCAAGTCGCCGTTCGGCAAGAACCTGTGCACCTCGGTGAACGACGCGGCGCTGCACGGTCTGCCGTTCGACCACGTGCTGCAGGACGGCGACCTCGTCAGCCTCGACTTCGCCGCGAGCGTCGACGGCTGGGTGGCGGACTCCGCCGTGTCGGTGCAGGTCGGGACGCCCCGCGACGAGGACCAGACGCTCATCTCGACCGTCGAGCGCGCCCTCGCAGCCGGCATCGCGCAGGCTGCTCCGGGCAACAAGCTCGGTGACGTCTCGCACGCGATCGGGCACGTGGCGAAGGAGGCGGGCTACAGCGTCAACCTGCAGTTCGGCGGGCACGGTGTCGGTCACACGATGCACGGCGACCCGCACGTGCCGAACGACGGACGTCCGGGTCGCGGCCTGAAGCTCCGGCCGGGCCTGGTGGTCGCGATCGAGCCGTGGCTCATGCAGGGCACCGACGAGCTGTACCAGGACGACGACGGCTGGACGCTCCGGAGCGTCGACGGCTCACGTGCTGCGCACGTCGAGCACACGGTGGCGGTCACCGAGGCCGGACCCGAGGTCCTCACCCTGCGTCGCGCCCAGCGCGCCGACCCGACCGCCTGACGGACTGGAGGCGCGGTGCGGTCCCGCCCCGCGCCTCCCGTCCGACACGGGTCGCGACCAGTGCCCCAAAGCGACAGATCTCGGCTGTGGCCGCCGTCATGTGCGCGACAGCGACAGTTGCCCGCGGATGTTCCGCGGCAGACTGTCGCTTTCGCGAAAGCGACAACCGGCAGGCGTCAACCGGCAGCCGGACGCGCGCCCGTCAGGAAGGCGCTACGCGTCGGGCAGCAGGTCCGGCCGGACGCGCCGCGTCCGCTCCACCTGCTGCTCGTGCCGCCACGCAGCGACCTTGCCGTGGTGGCCGCTGAGCAGCACCTCGGGCACGTCGTGGTCGCGCCAGGACGCGGGCTTCGTGTACGAGGGGTACTCGAGCAGGCCGTCCTCGTGGGACTCCTCGACCAGGGACTCGGGGTTGCCGACGACGCCGGGGACGAGTCGCCCGACGGCCTCGATCATGGCCATCGCCGCGACCTCGCCGCCGTTCAGCACGTAGTCGCCGAGCGAGAGCTCGACAACCGAGCAGCGTGACGCCGCCCACTCGAAGACGCGGGCGTCGATGCCCTCGTACCGCCCGCAGGCGAACACGAGGTGGTCGGAGGTCGACGCGAGCGAGCGCGCGATGGACTGCTTGAACGGCGTGCCGGCGGGCGTCGGGACCACGAGGGTCGACGAGCCGTCCGGCCGCAGCAGGGCGTCCAGCGCCTGCGCCCACGGTTCCGGCTTCATCACCATGCCGGCGCCGCCGCCGTACGGCGTGTCGTCGACGGTGCGGTGCCGGTCGGTCGTCCAGGAGCGCAGGTCGTGCACGTGCAGGTCGAGCAGCCCACCGGAGCGGGCCTTGCCGAGCAGGGACACATCCAGCACGGAGAAGAACTCCGGGAAGATCGTGACGATGTCGATCCGCACGGCAGCTAGTCCGTGACCGTCTCGGGCCGGGAGGTGTCCTCGGGGTCCTCGAACAGACCCTGCGGCGGCGTGACCGTGACGGTGCCGGACGCGATGTCGACCGCGGGCACGATCGCCGCGACGAACGGCACGAGGACCTCGCCGCGCGACGGGGTGTCGATCGCGAGCAGGTCCTGCGCCGGCATGTGGTCGACCCGGGCGACGGTGCCGACCTCGACGCCGTCGCGCAGCACCTTCAGCCCGACCAGCTGGTGGTCGTACCAGGCGTCGTCCTCGCCGGTCTCGGCGTCGGCGTCCTGCTCGACCCAGAGGATGATCCGGGCGAGCGACTCGGCGCCGGTGCGGTCGTCGATCCCCGCGAAGAACGCGACGGGGTGACCGTTGTACCAGCGGAGCTCGTCCAGCTCGAGGGTCTTGCCCGACCACGGTGAGTCGTCGGGGACCTGGAGCGTGAACGTGGCACCGGGGGTGAACCGACGATCCGGGTCGTCGGTGTAGAGCTCGAGCTTGATGCCGCCCTTGAGCCCGTGTGCCTTCGTGATTCGACCCACCCGGAGCTGGGTCGTCTCCCTAGGAATCGGTGTCGACCACGTCGACCCGCACACGCTTGCCGTCGGCCAGGGCCGAGACGAGGGTGCGGAGTGCCTTGGCGGTCCGCCCGGCACGACCGATCACGCGGCCGAGGTCCTCGGGGTGCACGCGCACCTCGAGGACCTCGCCCCGCGGGGAGGTGGAGCTGGCGACGCGCACGTCGTCAGGGTGATCGACGATCCCCTTGACGAGGTGCGTCAGCGCGGATTCGAGCAAGGACTACGCCTCGGTCGTCTCGTCGGCGGTCTCGGCGTCGTCGGTCTTGGCGGCGGGAGCCGTCTTCTCCGACTTCGGCTTGAGGACGGCCTTCTTCGAGGAGTCGACCTGGAAGGCCTGCTTCGGCTCGGCGACCTTGACCTTGGACGCGGTGTCCTTCTCGCCCTTGAACTTGGCCCAGTCGCCGGTCAGCTTGAGGAGGGCCGCGACCTGCTCGGTCGGCTGCGCGCCGACGCCGAGCCAGTAGAGCGCACGCTCGGACTCGATCTTGATGACCGAGGGCTCCTCGGTCGGGTGGTACTGACCGATCTCCTCGAGGACACGACCATCGCGCTTGGTGCGCGAGTCGGCCACGACGATGCGGTAGTAGGGCGCACGGATCTTACCGAGACGCTTCAGACGGATCTTGACAGCCACAATTGCTCCTGTTTGCTTACGTTGTGGTTGAACTGGAACCGCGGGCGTGGGGGCACACACGGTGAAAGCTCGAGAGAGATCGCTCACAGCTGGATAGAGGGTCGAGCTGCGGCGATTCGACCGTTCATTCTTACAGATTCCGGGCCGTGATGCGAGCCGACGCGCTACGGCGCGAGTCGCCGGACCGCTTCGAGGGCCTCGGACGTCGCGCGGACCGCGTCCACGCTCCGTGCGTCGCGTGCGCCGCCGACGACGGCGAACGGCACACCGGCGGCCTGGAGGCCCGTCACGAGTCCGTCACGCACGTCACCCTCGGTGTCGATCGCGCGTTCCTGCCCGGCGCAGACCACGACGGTGTCCGCCGGGATCGCACGCTCCTCGCCGTGCTCGTCGCGGATCCAGAGGGCACCGGGCTCGATGCGCAGGTACTCCTGCACGCCACCGACCATGCGCACCCCCGCGTCACGGAGGCGACCGATGGCGACCCAGCGCGAGGTGATCCCGACTCCCTGCCCGAACTTGCCCGATCGGCGGAGCACGGTGACGTCGGAGCCCGGCCGGATCGTGCGCGACGCCGCGGGCAGCCGCTGGGGGACGTCGCCGACGAGTTCCTCGGAGACGTCGAGGTCCCAGCGCGCGGCGAACTCGGTGGCGCGGACCGACTCGTCCGGCGACTCGGTCAGGAACGCTGCGGTGTCGACGCCGATGCCGCCGCCGCCGATGATCGCGACGGTGCCGGCCGGCACGCCCTCGCGCAGTGCCCGCTCGTACGACAGGACGTGCGGCAGGTGTGCACCGGGGACGTCGACGTCGCGCGGGACCACCCCGGCGGCGAGCACCACGGCGTCGCTGTCGGCCAGGTCCGCAGTCGTGGCCGGGCGGCCGAGGTGCACCGTGGCTCCCCGCTCGTCGAGTTCGGCGCGGGCAGCCCGCACGGTGGCGGCGTAGTCCTCCTTGCCGGGCACGAGCGCGGCGAGGCCGAACTGGCCGCCGAGCCGGTCGGCGGCCTCCCACACGGTGACGCGGTGGCCGCGTCGGGCCGCGTCGACGGCTGCGGCGAGTCCGGCCGGTCCCCCGCCGACGACGTCGACGCGCTTGGGGTCGGTGGTCGGACGCGCGGGGAACGCGACCTCGCGGGCGGCACGCGGGTTCACCAGGCAGGACACCGGCGCGCCGATGATCGAGCGGTCGAGGCAGGCCTGGTTGCAGCCGATGCACGTGTTCACCAGGGCGAACCGGCCCGCCAGCGACCGGTTCACGAGCGCGGGGTCGGCGAGGAACGGTCGGGCCAGGGCGACGGCGTCGATGGCTCCGTCGGCGAGGACGGTCTCACCGTCGCGCAGGTCGGTCATCCGGTTCGACGCGATCACCCGGACGTCGGGGTACGACGAGGCGCGCACGACTCCGGCGATGCGCGCGGCGTAGGCGAGCCAGGCACCGTGCGGCACGGCGGCCTGCACGGTCGGGGTGCGGGACTCGTGCCAGCCGATCCCGACCGAGATGCCGTCGAGCCCGAGCGGCAGCAGGTCGTGCACCAGGGCGTCGACGTCGTCCTCGGTCGACGAACCGGGCATCAGGTCGGCGCCGGAGAGCCGGATCGTCACGGCCAGGTCGGGCACCGCTGCACGGACGGCCTCGACGACCGACACCGTGAAGCGCCGTCGACGCTCCGGCGAACCGCCCCACTCGTCGTCACGCAGGTTCGTCAGCGGCGACTGGAACTGGTTGATGAGGTAGCCCTCGGACGCCATGATCTCGACGCCGTCGAACCCGATGTCGCGCGCGGACCGGGCCGCGGCGGCGAAGTCCTCGATGGTGCGCTCGATCTCGGCCGGCGTCAACTCGGTCGGCACCACGCCGCGGGCGGCCGCCCAGGGCAGGGCCGACGGTGCCACCACGCGCTGGGGCTCCCCGTGCCGGTCGACCATCCCCGCGGCGAGCGCGTAGCGGCCGGCGTGGAACAGCTGCGCGAGGATCGTGGAGCCCTCCTCGTGCACGGCGTCGACCGCGGCGCGGAACCGCTCGTCCGCTCCCCCGACACCGAACACGGCGAAGTCGGGGCCACCACGGGCCTCGTCGTTCACCGCGATGCCGCCGGTGATGATGCAGGCGGCGCCGCCGGCGGCACGTTCGCGGTAGAACGCCGCCATGCCGGCCCCACCGTCGTCGTGCACCTCGAGTCCGGTGTGCATCGACCCCATGACCACCCGGTTCGGCAGGGTCAGGGGGCCGAGTGTCCACGGCGAGGAGACGACGGCGAGCTCGGGCATGGCGACGGTGCTCATGCCCCTACTCTGCCCCGTCGACAGCCGCGTCGACAGCCGCGTCGTCAGCAGGCAGCACCGCGTCGCGCAGCGGCGACGTCGTGTCCGCCCAGAACGGCGGGGCGATCACGGTCAGGCCGCCGTCGACCGACAGCACCTGCCCGGTGATGTAGCCGGCCTTGTCGGAGAGCAGGAAGTCCACCGCGTCGGCCATGTCGTCGGCGGTGCCGGGGCGCTGCAGCGGGAGCTTCTCGAACACCGAGTCGATCGGCGCCTGGCCGGGGACCTTCGTGTAGAAGTACTCGAGCGAGTCGGTGTCGATGAGGCCACCGTTGACCGCGTTCACCGTGATCTGGCGCGGACCGAACTCGACCGCCATGTACTTCATGTACGACTCGCTCATGGCCTTCGCGGCGCCGAGCGCGGCGTAGGTCGGGAACGCGCGGAGCGATCCGTACGAGGTCACGACGACGATGCGCCCACCGCGGTCCATCAGCTCGGCGGCACGCTGCGCCCCGAGCACGAACGAGCGGGCGTTGGTGGCGTAGCTGCGGTCCAGGTGGTGCAGCTTCAGTTCCTTGACCGGCTTGAACGCGCTGGCGGCGGCGTTCGCGACGAAGTGGTCGAGGCGGCCGTAGGTGTCCCGCACCAGGTCGAACAGGGCGTCGATCGACTCCGGCTGCTCGATGTCGACCTGCGCGGTGATCCCGTCGCCGCCGGCGGCCTTGACGTCGGCCAGGGATTCCTCGGCCAGGTCGGCGTTGCCCTTGTACGTGACCACGACGGTCACGCCGCGCTGGCCGAGCTTCTGCGCGAGCAGGCGGCCGATGCCGCGCGAAGCGCCCGTGATCAGTGCGATGGGTGCGTTGGTGTTGTCGGTCACTGCGGTCCTTTGCGTGCGTGGGTGGGGGACGGACTGGGCCCACATCGCCGGTTCCCGGGCGACGCGCCAGCGGCGTCCGGGCCGTGTCGATGGGGAGAGGCGCGTGGCGGGCCCGCCACGGGCCTCCCGTCCGGTGGGTGGTTGCTGTCTAGAACCCGGCCTTGCCGGTGACGACGGCGCGGCCGACGACCAGCTTCTGGATCTCGTTGGTGCCCTCTTCGAAGCGCTGCGCGCGCGCGTCGCGGTAGACACGCTCGATCGCGTTGCGCTTCCAGTAGCCCTGGCCGCCGTGCACCTGCAGGGCCTTGTCGGTGACGCGGGCGAGCATGTCGACCGCGACCATCTTCGAGGCGCTGGACAACGTGCCCGCGTCGGGGCGGTCCTCTTCGTAGGCTCGGGCGGCCTCGAGCACCAGGGCGCGGGCGGCGGCGATGTCGGCGTAGTTCTCGGCCAGGTAGAACTGGATCGCCTGGCGGCTGGACAGCTGCTTGCCGAACGTCTCGCGCTTGTTCGCGTACTCGACGGCGAGCTCGTTCGCACGCTCGGCGAGGCCGACGGCGCTCATCGCGACGGACACGCGACTCGGCAGCAGGAAGCCGCCGAGCGCGACCTCGAGCCCCTGACCCTCGGCGCCGAGCAGCGCACTGGCCGGCACGGGCACGTCGGTGAAGCGCAGGATCGCGTGGTCGGTGCCCCGGATGCCCATGGTGTCGGAGTCGTCGATCACCTCGGCGCCCGGCAGCCCGCTGTTCGGCATGAGGAACGCGACCGTGCCGTCCTGGCCGCTGGTGCCCTCGAGGCGGGCGGCGATGAGCCAGTAGTCGGCCTGCACGCCGAACGTGATGAGGTGCTTCTCACCGTTCATGACGTAGGTGTCGCCCTCGCGGCGGACGGTGGTGCGGATGTCCGCGCCGGTGCCGGCCGTGGCCTCGGTCAGGGTGAACGCGACGAGCTTGTCGCCCGCGACGCTCGGCTTCACGACCTGCTCGATCTGCTCCGGCGTCGCGTAGGGGGCCATCGCGCGCCAGGTGCCGTTGATGACGTGCACGAGCATCCGGATCGACGCGTGCGAACGCGAGACGATCTCCATGATCTCGAGGTAGCGCGAGAACGGGATCGCCCGTCCGCCGAGCTCGGTCGGGGCGGCGAGGCTGAGCCACCCGTTGTCCTTGAGCTCCTGGAACAGCTCCGGGGCGACCCGGCCGGTGCGCTCGATCTCGTCCGCCCACTCCTCACCGCGGCCGCGGACCCACTCGGTGACCTCGGCCTTGAGCTGCTGGAAGGTGGATTCGGTGGCGGTTTCCATGACCAGCGTCATCGTGTCTCGTTCTCCTTCGTGGTGCTCGCGGCGACGAACGCGGCTGCCTGCTCACGCAGGACGTTCTTCTGGACCTTGCCGACGGCGTTGCGCGGCAGTTCGTCGATGGACTCGAGCCGCTCTGGCCAGTAGTACTTGCTCACGCCCGCCTTGTCGAGCGCCTGCTGCATCGCCGCGAAGTCGAGCCGCTCGGCACCGGCAGCCGGCACGACGAACGCGCACGCGCGCTCACCGAGTCGGGGGTCCGGCATCGCGACGATCGCCACGTCGGTGACCAGGGGGTGCTGGTAGAGCAGGTTCTCGATCTCGACGACCGGGATCTTCTCGCCACCGCGGTTGATGACGTCCTTGATCCGGCCGGTGATCGACAGGAAGCCGTTCGCGTCGACCTTCGCCAGGTCGCCGGTCTTGTACCAGCCGTCCTCGGTGAAGACGTCGTCGGTCAGGTCCTGGCGGTCGAGGTACCCGTCGAACATCGTCGGCGAGTGCAGCTCGAAGTTGCCCTCGGTGTCGGCGGGGAGCTCGTGGCCCTCGTCGTCGACGATCCGGATCCGGATGCCCGGCAGCGCACGACCGTCGTGCCCGTACGCTGCCGCCGGGTCGTCGATCGGGCTGGACAGGGCGCCGAGGCAGGTCTCGCTCGTACCGAACGCGCCGAGGATGGCCGTGCCGAGCACCGTCGCGGCCCGCTGGGCGAGGGCCCGCGGCACGGCGGCACCGGTCGGCACGAAGATCCGCAGCGACTCGGGCTGGGCGGCACCGGCTTCGACCAGGTCGACGAGGTCGGTCAGGAACGGGGTCGCGCACTGCACGAACGACGCCTTCGCGACGCCGAACGCCTGCTCGAGCGCGACGGTGCCGTCCCACACCGGCTGGATGACCTGCGGCGCACCGAGCCGGAACGCCAGCAGCATGCCGTACAGGAAACCGGTCTGGTGCGCGAGCGGCGACGGGATGTAGATCCGGTCCGCGCTCGTCAAGCCCGACTGCGCGACGTGCATGGCCGTGGCCAGCCCGAGGGTGCGGTGCGGGTGCTGCACGCCCTTCGGCTCCCCCGTCGTGCCGCTGGTGAACAGCAGCTGGCAGACGTCGTTCGGGCCCGGCGCGCGCGAGGTGATCTCGTCGACGTCCACGTGCACGGCGTCGAGGGCGTTGTCGAAGTAGCGCCAGTGCCAGTCGCTCGTGGCCACCCGGTCCAGGGCGTCGGCCGGCAGCGGCGGCTGGTTCGTCGGGGCGTCGACCTGGCCGCGCGCCTCGGACCGGAGCACGATGACGTGCTCGACCGACAGCCGGCGCTGCTGTGCCTTCGCCTCGTCGATGACGTCGAGGAGCTCGAGCGCGGGCCGGCGCTTGCGGAACACGTTCGGCAGGAACACCACACGGGCGCGGGACCGGGCGAGCGTCATCGTCGTCTCGCGCGGACCGAACACCGGCATGATCGGCGTCGCGACGGCCCCGATCTGGATCGCCCCGAGGGTGATGGAGACGAACTCGCGCCAGTTCGGCAGCTGCATGGCGACCGACTCGCCCGTGCGGACCCCGAGCTCGAGCAGGAGCGCGGAGACCTTGTCGGCCTCGTCCTGCAGTTCCCGCCACGTGGTGTTCACGGGTGCTGCGCCGCCGACCTCGATGACCGCGAGGCCGTCGGGATCGGTGGTCGCGAGCGCGCGGACCTTCTCGCTCAGCACGAGGGGGTCGGCGTCGACACCGGCGAGCGCGAGCGGCTCCGGGGTCGTGGGCGCGACCGGGTGCTGTTCGCCGGCGGCGCGATCGCCGACGGTGCGATCGCCGACGGTGCGCTCGCCATCGGCGCGCCCGCCATCGGTGCGCTCGCCGACGGTGCGCTCGCCATCGGCGCGCTCGCCATCGGTGCGCTCGCCGAGGTCGGTGCGCTCGTCGGCGATCGCGGCGGCCTCCGCCGCGTCGGCCCGGTCGTCGCGGGCGATCTGCGCGGCGAGGGCGTCGCCGACCTCCATGTCGAGGCCGACGGAGTTCATCGCCTCGAGGAACGTCGGGTACGAGATCCGGTAGGCCCGCGGGTAGGTCAGCCCCGAAGTACCGCGCGCCTTCGAGGCGGCGACGGCAAGTGACATCAGGACCCGGTGGTCGTTGAACGACGACATCTGCGCGCCGTGGAGTCCCTCGGCCCCGACACCGGTGACGCGGAGTTCGTCGGCACCCTGCTCCGCTCGGCCACCCATGCGGTTGAGCTGCAGCATCGCCGCGACGCGGTCGGACTCCTTCAACCGGATGTGGGCGACGTTCCACAGCCGGGTGGTGCCCTCGGCGAAGGTGGCCATGGTCGACAGGACCGGCAGCAGGTCGGGGATCGGTTGGCAGTCGATGTCGAGCGGTCGCAGCGGGGAACCGTCGTGCTCGATGCGCACGAACCCGGTCTCCTCGTCGATCCGCATCGGGACGCCCATCGCCGTCGCGAGGTCGAGGAACTCGCTCTCCGGGTGGTCGGTCTCGGCGGTGGTGAAGGCCGTCATGCCGCGCAGGAGCAGGTTCGACTCGCGGATGCCGGCCGCTGCGATGCCGAACGCGGCGGAGCCGATGTCCGGCGGGATGACGTAGTCGTGCGGGATGGCCTGCTGGTTCGCCGGGATCCGGTACTCGAGCCAGTCGTCGGAGACCTCGACCGACAGGCCGAACTCCCGCATCATCCGGACGGTCAGTTCGACGTAGGGCTGCTCGTTGAGCCGGTCGCCGGTGATGTGGATCCGGGTCTCCTGCTCGGCGAACGGGGCCACGAGGAGCAGGCCGGAGACCCACTGCGACAGGGTGCCGGCGATCGTGACGTCGCCGCCGCGGGGGCGCTTCGGCTGGACGGTGACGGGCGGGCAGTCGTTCGTCGCCTCGAGCTCGATGCCCATCTGGGTCAGCGAGGTCAGCAGCGCCTTGATGGGCCGGCGCTGGAAGTACTTCATGCCCACGAGCGTCATCGGCTCGTCGGCGAGCGACGCCAGACCGGTCATGAAGTAGAGCGTGGTGCCGGAGGACCCCATGTTCAGGATGCCGTCGGCGCCACGGGACCCGTGGTCGACGACGTCGGTGGCCTCGTACCGGCCGCCGAGCCCGGTGACGTGGTACTCGTCCCCGCGACGCTTCACGTCGACGCCGAGGGCGCGGAGCGTGCCGACGGTCCACTCGACCTGGCGGGTGGCGCTGATGCCGGAGACGATGCTCGTCCCCTTCGCCAGCGACGCGAGCACCAGCGCGCGGTGCGCGTGGTACTTCGAGACCGGGACGTCGAGTTCACCGACGAGTGGTGCGGACGTGCCGCGCACGACCAACTGCATGCGTACCTCTTCCTGCTCTGTACATATCAACGGTACGCCCGGTGTGGAACTACTGTGAATCGGATCCGCACGACCAGAAGCCGCCGTCGTTGTGCGTGTCCGACAACCTTCCGGGCAGGATGTACAGCATGGACATCCGCTTCACCGAGTCCCCTCCGTCGACCATCGGCGTCGAGTGGGAGCTCCCGCTGGTCGATCTGTCGACCGGCGACCTCGCGCCCCGTGCCCCTGCCGTCATCGCGGCCGTGCACGAACGACTCGGCGATCGCGAGCGGGTGACCGAGGAGCTCCTGACCAACACCGTCGAGGTCGTCTCCAGCGTGCACTCACGGGTCCGCGACGCCACGAGCGAGCTGTCCGGCATCATCGGCGAGGTCATCGACGCCGCCGAACCGCTCGACGCCCAGGTCATGTGCTCCGGCACGCATCCGTTCGCCGTCTGGGACCAGCAGGAGATCACCCCGGACAGCGAGCACTACACGACCCTGATCGATCGGACGCGCTGGTGGGGTCGGCAGATGCTCATCTGGGGCGTCCACGTGCACGTCGGCATCGACGACCGTGACAAGGCCCTACCGATCCTCGGCGCGATGCTCGCGTACGTCCCGCACCTGCAGGCCTTCACGGCGTCCAGCCCGTTCTGGGCCGGCATCGACACCGGGTACGCCTCGAACCGGGCCCTCATGTTCCAGCAGCTCCCCACCGGTGGACTGCCGCCGGCGCTCGGGGCCTGGGCGAACTTCGAAGAGGTCGTGAGCGATCTCACGCACACGGGCGTCATCGACAGCGTGAAGGACCTGCGCTGGGACATCCGCCCGTCGCCGAAGTGGGGGACGCTCGAGAACCGGGTCTCCGACGGCATCTCGACCCTGCACGAGGTCGGCGCCGTGACCGCGCTCGTGCAGTGCCTGGTCACCACGATGTCCGACCGGCTCGACGCCGGCGAGACCCTGCCGACGATGCAGCCGTGGTTCATCCGTGAGAACAAGTGGCGCGCCGCCCGCTACGGCATGGAGGCCGAGATCATCACGAACGCCGCCGGCGACGAGCGGCTCGTGACCGACGAGGTGCACGACCTGGTGCAGCGGCTCGACCCGGTGGCCGAGCGGCTCGGCTGCCAGCAGGAGCTGCACCACCTCGACACGATGATCGCGAACGGTGCGTCGTACCAGCGGCAGCTCCGGGTCGCCCAGGAGCACGGCGGTGACCTGCGCGAGGTCGTCCGCCACCTGGTGACGGAGTTCCGCGAGTCCCTGTGACCCCGGGCCGTTCCGCGTAGCTGGTCAGATCGGGCGTACCGGGTCGTTTCTTCCGACCAGGTACGCCCGATTCCGCTTTCCATCGCGGCTGCTCTGGGAAGGAGCGCCACGAGCCCGCCCCGCGCCTCCAGTCCGCGCCCACTCACCCGGTCGCTCCGGGCATGCCTGGTCGATCCGGGCGTACCGGGTCGTTTTTTCCGACCAGGTACGCCCGATTCCGCTTTCCATCGCGCCCGTTCTGGGAAGGAACGTCGCGACGTGCGCGCAGACGGACGGGAGGCCCGGTGCCAGCTGGCACCGGGCCTCCCGTCCGTCAGGGGGTCGCGACTAGCGACCCAGGAACTTCTGCAGGCTCGCGAGCTCTTCCTCGGTCGGCGCCTTGCCGCCCTTGGCGGCACCGCCGAGGCCGAGGCCGGAGCCCTTCGGCGCCTGCTGCGGAGCGGCAGCCGTACCGGCGGCGATCGCCGCACGCTTGGCCGGGTTGCCGACCTTCGACTTCTTCTTGCCGCCCTGCTGCTGCTTCTTGCCGCCGTGCATGCCCGGGATCGGACCCATGCCCGGCATCTGCGGCACGCCACCACGGGCGACGGTCTTCATCATCTTCGCGGCCTGCTCGAACCGGTTCACGAGGGCGTTGACCTCGGTGACCGTGGAGCCGGCACCCTTGGCGATGCGGAGTCGGCGCGAGCCGTTGAGGAGCTTCGGAAGTTCGCGCTCCTTCGGCGTCATCGACTGGATGATCGCCTCGGTACGCACGATCTCGCGCTCGTCGAAGTTGTCGAGCGCCTCGCGCATGCCCTTGGCGCCCGGGAGCATGCCGAGCATGCCCTTGATCGAGCCAGCCTTGCGGAGCTGCTGCATCTGCTGCAGGAAGTCGTTCAGCGTGAACGAGTC
Source organism: Curtobacterium sp. PhB25 (assembly GCF_004365375.1). Taxonomy (NCBI): domain Bacteria; kingdom Bacillati; phylum Actinomycetota; class Actinomycetes; order Micrococcales; family Microbacteriaceae; genus Curtobacterium; species Curtobacterium sp. PhB25. Next base: position 953,053 of record NZ_SODR01000001.1, read on the forward strand.
GGACGCGATCTTCTCGGCGACCGCGCGGGCTTCGTCCTCGTCGAAGGCCGACTGGGCCTGCTCGATGAGCGACATGATGTCGCCGAGGTCGAGGATGCGGCTCGCCATGCGGTCCGGGTGGAACGGCTCGAAGTCGTCGAGGCCCTCGCCGGTGGAGGCGAACATGATCGGGCGGCCCGTGACACTGGCGACCGACAGCGCCGCACCACCGCGGGCGTCGCCGTCGAGCTTCGACAGCACGACTCCGGTGAAGTCGACGCCTTCCTGGAACGCGCGGGCCGTGACGACGGCGTCCTGACCGATCATCGCGTCGATGACGAACAGGACCTCGTCGGGGTCGACGGCCTTGCGGATGTTCGCGGCCTGCTTCATCAGCTCGGCATCGACACCGAGACGACCGGCGGTGTCCACGATGACGGTGTCGTACTGCTGGTCGACCGCGGCCTTGATGGCGTTCTTGGCGACCTTGACCGGGTCACCGACGCCGTTGCCGGGCTCCGGAGCGAAGACGTGGACGCCGGCCTGCTCGCCGACGACCTGCAGCTGCTGCACGGCGTTCGGACGCTGGAGGTCCGCCGCGACGAGCATCGGGGTGTGGCCGTCCTTCTTGAGCCACTTGCCGAGCTTGCCGGCGAGGGTGGTCTTACCGGCACCCTGCAGACCCGCGAGCATGATGACCGTCGGCGGCTTCTTCGCGAACTCGAGGCGACGCTGCTGCCCGCCCAGGATGCCGACGAGTTCCTCGTTGACGATCTGGACGACCTGCTGCGCCGGGTTCAGCGCGCGGTTGACCTCGTCGGAGAGGGCACGCTCGCGCACTGCTGCGGTGAACGCCTTGACGACCTCGAGCGCGACGTCGGCGTCGAGGAGCGCCCGCCGGATCTCGCGGACGGTGCCGTCGACGTCGGACGGAGTCAGCCGACCCTTGCTCCGCAGATTGCGGAAGGTCTCGGTCAGCCGATCGGAGAGTGAACCGAATTGCGCCATGATCCGTCGATTCTACAAGGCTCGGAGCTCGGGTCCCGGTCGGTCAGCGGAGCAGCACGCCGGGCGTGAGCTCGACCGGGGCGTCCAGCCCGACGTCGAGGACCACCGGCGCGGTCGACGGCAGGCGGTCAGCGGTCGGGAACCACCGCCGCTCCGGCGACACCAGGATGACGAGACCGTCGACGTCGCCGACCGCGGCGAAGCCCTCGCCTGCTGGGTTGGCGTAGGGCTCGAGTCCGGCGCGGCGCAGTTTCTCGACGGCGCCGAGGACGTCGGGCACGGCGATGCCGACCTCGCTGACCGACAGGAGCGGGACGGCGGACGCGAACGCGGGTGCGGCGGACGCGGGCCCGGACGCGGGTGCGGCCGCGGCGAGGTCCCGTCGCTCGATCAGTTCGAGCAGCTGCTCGTCCGGACCCTCGAAGTACACCGATCGCGAGTTCCAGTTCGGCGGGCCCTCGAACTCGTCACGGCCGTCGGCGTCGACCAGCACCGTCGCGATGCCGGCGATCCACTCGGCAGCCGCGGCGAACGTGCCCGTCGGGATCGTGATCGCGAGGTGCAGCGCACCGGTCATCCCCGGCAGCTCCCGGAACAGGAGCCGCGTCGACCCCACCACGACCTCGACCACTCCGTCGACGCGGTCGACCGGGCAGCCGAGCCGTTCCCAGAACCGGGCGGTGTCGTCGAGCGAGCGGGTGGCGAGCTGTGCCTGGCGGATGTCCATGTCCGCCATCCGAAGCCCTCAACCACGGTTCAGGTCAAGGTCGTCCGCGTTGTTGTACTCCGTCCAGAAACCGTCGTAGGCTCGCCAGCATGCCGGAACTCGAGATCGTGCGGCCTGCCGGGCTGCTCGACTACGCCGAGGGACTCGCGCTGCAGCGGGACCTCCACGCCGACGTCGTCGCCGGCCGCTCCCCCGGGGCCCTCGTACTGTGCGAGCACCCGTCCGTGTACACCGCCGGCCGACGCACCGAGCCGTCCGACCTGCCGACGAACGGAGCTCCGGTGGTCGACGTGGACCGCGGCGGGCGCATCACCTGGCACGGCCCCGGGCAGCTCGTCGCCTACCCGATCGTCCGGCTGGCCGTTCCGATCGACGTCGTGGCGTGGGTGCGTGACCTCGAGCAGGTCATCATCGACGCGGCGGCCTCCGTGGGGGTGCACGCCGAGCGGGTCGACGGCCGGAGCGGCGCCTGGCTCCGCGGAGCGGACGGCACGCCGCCCGCCAAGGTCGGCGCCATCGGGCTGCACGTCGCCGAGGGCGTGACGACCCACGGCATCGCGATCAACTGTGCCAACGCACTCGACGCCTACGCCGCGATCGTGCCGTGCGGCATCGCCGACGCCGGGGTGACGACGCTGAGCGCCGCCGCCGGGCGTCCCGTCACGGTCGCCGACCTCGCCGACGTCGTGGTCGACCGCATCCGTGCCGCCGAGCACGGCATGCGGACCGGCCACCGGATCGGCAGCGCCGCCCAGAGCACCACGACCGCCCGCGTCACGACCGCCGACACCACGTTCCCCAGCACCGCGCCCGCACGACAGGAGACCCTCGTATGACCCTCGCCCCCGAAGGCCGCCGGATGCTCCGCGTCGAGGCCCGCAACGCCGAGACCCCGATCGAGACGAAGCCCGGGTGGATCAAGACCCGTGCCACCCAGGGCCCGGAGTTCCGCGAGCTGTCCGCCCTGGTCAAGGACAAGCAGCTGCACACCGTCTGCCAGGAGGCCGGCTGCCCGAACATCTTCGAGTGCTGGGAGGACCGCGAGGCCACGTTCCTGATCGGCGGCTCGCAGTGCACTCGCCGGTGCGACTTCTGCCAGATCGACACCGGCAAGCCCGAGCCGCTCGACCGCGACGAGCCCCGCCGGGTCGCCGACTCGGTCGTGTCCATGGGACTCAAGTACGCCACAGTGACCGGCGTCGCCCGCGACGACCTGCCGGACGGCGGCTCCTGGCTCTACGCCGAGACCATCCGCCAGATCCACGAGCACTCCCCCGGCACCGGCGTCGAGATCCTGGTGCCGGACTTCAACGGCCGCCCGGACCAGCTCGGCCAGGTGTTCGACGCCCGCCCCGAGGTCTTCGCCCACAACGTCGAGACCGTGCCGCGGATCTTCAAGCGGATCCGACCGGCGTTCACGTTCGAGCGCTCCCTCGACGTCATCACGCAGGGCCGCGACGCCGGGCTCGTCACGAAGTCGAACCTGATCCTCGGCATGGGCGAGGAGCGCATCGAGATCGAGGACGCCCTGCAACGCCTGTTCGACGCCGGCACGGACATCATCACGTTGACGCAGTACCTCCGCCCGTCGCCGCGGCACCTGCCGGTGGCGCGCTGGGTCAAGCCGGAGGAGTTCGTCGCGCTGCGTGAGGTCGCCGAGGAGATGGGCTTCGCCGGGGTCCTCGCCGGCCCGCTCGTCCGGTCGTCGTACCGCGCCGGACGCCTGTGGGCACGCGCCACGGTCGCGCGCGGCGGCTCGGTTCCCGAGCACCTGTCGCACCTGCTCGACGCGGCGCCGGGTCGCCAGGCCGTCTGAAGCCGGCCACCGGTCCGCGAAAGCGACAGATGCCCGCCGACAGTTCGCGGCAGTCTGTCGCTTTGGCGGCACTGGTCGCGACCACGGACAGACGGGAGGCACGGTGCCAGCTGGCACCGTGCCTCCCGTTCGTCCATCCGCCCGTTCAGGGCGACGCGAGCGCTATGCGCGACCGCGGATGCTCCTGAGGAGCCAGCCGATGACGGCCAGGATGATGAGGACGATCCCGACCCACAGCAGGAACTTCAGCGCACCGACGAAGATGCCGCTGAAGAGCAGGACGAGGCCGACGATGATCGCGATGATCAGGAGTGCTGGCATTGAAAGGGCTCCTTCCGGTGTACCTGGACGATCCCTGTACTGCGGAGACAGTACCCGGAATCAGCCGACGAGGTTCTGCACGAACACGTGCGGGGTGAAACCGGTCAGGTCGTTGATGCCCTCGCCCTGCCCGATCAGCTTGATCGGGATGCCCGTCTTCTCCTGCACGCTGAGCACGAACCCGGCCTTCGCGGAGCCGTCGAGCTTGGTGATGACGAGACCGGTGACCCCGGCGCCCTCGATGAACGCCTGCGCCTGGGCCAGGCCGTTCTGCCCGGTGGTCGCGTCGAGGACGAGGAGCACCTCGCTGATCTCGGTCTGCTTCTCGACGACGCGCTTGATCTTCGTCAGCTCGTCCATCAGGCCTGCCTTCGTGTGCAGGCGGCCGGCGGTGTCGATGACCACGATCTCGGTGTTGTCGCGGATCGCCTTCTCGACGGTCTGGTACGCCACCGAGGCCGGGTCCTGCCCGGGCTGCGAGGGGCGGACGACGTCGACGCCGGCGCGCTCGGCCCAGGTCGCGACCTGCTCGACCGCGGCAGCACGGAAGGTGTCGGCCGCACCGACGAGGACCGTGCGGTCGTAGGTCTTCAGGAACTTGGCGAACTTGCCGATCGTCGTGGTCTTGCCGACGCCGTTCACCCCGACGACGAGCACGACGGCGGGCCGCGCGCTGAGCTTGAGCGTGGTGTCGAGCTTCGACAGCCGTTCCTCGAGCACCTCGCGCAGCATGCGCTGCAGGTCGGCCGGGTCGGTCGTGCCGTAGCGGTCAACGCGCGCGTGCAGGTCCTCGATGATCGCCTCGGAGATGTCCGGACCGAAGTCGGCGCCGATCAGCGCGGTCTCGAGGTCCTCCCACGTGGTCTCGTCGATCGTCTTGCGCTGGAAGAGGCCGCGCAGCCGTGAGGACAGGGACCAGGAACTCGCCATGCTCCCAGCTTAGAGCGCGGCGCATGTCCGCTGTGCCCGGTATGCTCGGTCTCACGAAGGGGAGTATTCCCTCTCGGTGACCCCGTCAGTACGGCCCGGAACGATCCGGACCCGGGGCGCCGGTCGTGTTCGGTTGCAGCAGATCGCGGCGGAAGAGACCTTCAGGCCTCGGCGTACCCACGTGTCGTCACACGACATGCACTCGTACGTCGCCTACCTGAAGGAAACCGTGGACGTCCCACTCTTCGTCTGGCTCCTCACCATCGCAGGCATCCTCGCCCTGCTGGTGTTCGACTTCTACTCGCACGTGCGCACCCCGCACGTGCCGCACATCCGCGAATCCGCGTTCTGGTCCGTGTTCTACATCGGACTCGCGATCCTGTTCGGCTTCGGCATCCTGGTCTTCGGCGGCGGACAAGCCGGCGGTGAGTACTTCGCCGGGTGGCTCACCGAGAAGGCGTTGTCGGTCGACAACCTGTTCGTCTTCCTCATCATCATGACGAGCTTCGCCGTACCGAAGGAGTTCCAGCAGAAGGTCCTGCTGGTCGGCGTCGCGATCGCCCTCGTCGCCCGAGGCATCTTCATCGCGCTCGGCGTCACGATCATCGAGAACTTCTCGTGGGTGTTCTACCTGTTCGGTGCGCTGCTGTTCTGGCTCGCGTGGTCGCAGGCCCGCAGCGGCAACGACCACGGCGGCGACGAGGGCGACTCCCGCCTGATCCGCATCCTGAAGCGCATCATCCCGACGTCGGACCACTACGACGGCGACCGCCTGACCACCAAGGTCGACGGCAAGCGCCTGTTCACCCCGATGCTGCTCGTCATGGTCGCGATCGGTCTGACCGACGTGCTGTTCGCGCTCGACTCGATCCCCGCGATCTTCGGGCTGACCCAGGACGCCTTCATCGTGTTCACCGCGAACGCGTTCTCGTTGCTCGGGCTGCGGCAGCTGTACTTCCTGATCGCCGGGCTGCTCGAGCGTCTGATCTACCTCGGCCAGGGCCTCGCGGTCATCCTCGGCTTCATCGGTGTGAAGCTCGTCTTCCACGCCATGCACGTCAACGAGCTGCCGTTCATCAACGGTGGCGAGCACATCGAGTGGGCGCCCGAGATCCCGATCTGGTTCTCGCTGGGCTTCATCCTGCTGACCATCGCGGTCGCGACGACCGCCTCGCTGGTCGTCTCGAAGAAGCGCCAGGAGCGCGGGCTCACCCCGACGGGCGAGCCGAAGGAGTCGGTCGCGGCCGACGCGGAGTAAGCGTCACGCCCTGGACGGGCGGCAACACAGACGGGAGGCACGGTGCCAGCTGGCACCGTGCCTCCCGTCTGTCCGTGGTCGCGACCAGAGCTACGAAAGCGACAGATCTCGTCGCGGGCCCACGATCCTCTCCATGAAAGCGACAGATTGCCGCGAACTGTTGGCGGAGATCTGTCGCTTTCGCGGCGCGCGATCGCAGCCAGCCAGCCAGCCAGCCGGCTACGCGACCGCGTCGGCGGGCTCGCGCTTCTGCACCCGCTGGCCGACGACGGCGGACACGCCGTCCTGCCGCATCGACACCCCGTACAGGGCGTCGGCGATCTCCATCGTGCGCTTCTGGTGCGTGATGACGATGAGCTGCGACGACTCGCGGAGCCGCTCGAACACCGTCAGCAGGCGGCCGAGGTTGGCGTCGTCGAGGGCAGCCTCGACCTCGTCCATGATGTAGAACGGCGACGGCCTGGCGGTGAAGATCGCGACGAGCAGCGCCACTGCGGCCAGGGACCGCTCGCCACCGGACAGCAGCGTCAGGCGGTCGATCTTCTTGCCGGCGGGCTTCACCTGCACGTCGATCCCGGTGCCGAGCAGGTCGGTCGGGTCGGTGAGGTTGATCGAGCCGGAGCCGCCCGGGAACAGGATCGGGAAGATGACGTCGAAGGCGTCCTTCGTGTCGTTGAACGCCGACTCGAAGATCGTCTGCATCTTCGTGTCGAGCTCGTCGATGATCGTCATCAGGTCGGTGCGGGTCTTCTGCAGGTCCTCGAGCTGCTCGGCGAGGAACGCGTGCCGCTGCTCGAGCGCCTGGAACTCCTCGAGCGCGAGCGGGTTCACCTTGCCGAGCCGGCCGAGGTCGCGTTCGGCGGCCTGCAGGCGGCGCTCCTGCTCGGCGCGGACGTACGGCACGGTCTCGACGTCGTCGGGGTCGACCTCGTCGGTGACGTCGAACTCGGGCAGGGCGGGGCCGCCGGGCAGGGTCGATTCGGCGTCGACGAGCGCCACCGAGTCGTCGCGGGGGCTGGTGTCGAGGTCCGCCGTGCCGTCGTCGGGGGCGATGTCGGTGTCGGCATCGTCGACCGGCACCGTGTCGCCGGCCGCTGGCACTGTGTCGCTGTCGACCGGCACCGTGTCGCCGTCCGCCGGCTCGTCGAGGCCCGCCGAGGCAGCCGCCGCGCGCTCGGCGTCGCGGTGCTTCCGCGCCAGCACCCGCGGGTCCACCAGCACGTCGACCGGCACCGGCACGGTCGGCCCGTACTCGGTGACGAGCACGGCCTCGGTCAGCCCGAGGTCGCTCAGCGCCCGGTCGAGCACGCCCGACACGTGCAGCTTCTTCTCGTAGATCTCCATCTCGAGCGAGTGCACGCCGTCGGTGATGGTCTGCAGCCGGTCGCGGAGCTCGCGCTCCTCGTTCCGGATCGCCTGCAGTTCGGTGTTGCGCTTCGACCGTTCGGACTCGTCGGTCGCGAGCTGCACGCGTGCCTCGGCCAGCGACCGGTCGACGGCGCCCAGCACGCCCGGCAGGTCGGCGAGGACGGCTTCGGCGGTCTCGATCTGCCCGCGGCGGATCACCGCACGGCGCGCTGCTTCCTCTGCCGCCGCGCGCTCGGCCTCGAGCTGGCGTTCGAGCTGCTCGGCGCGGTGCCGTTCGGCGCGGACACGCTCGCGCACGGTCTGCACCTGGATGCGCTGCTCGACCTCGGCGGCGCGTGCGGCCTCGAGTGCGTCCTGCAGGCCCGGACGCTCGGAGGCGTCGACGACGGGCCGCTCCTGCTCGGTGAACGCGCGGTGCGCCGCCTCGGCCTCTGCCAGGGCGCCGTCGACGACCTCGACGGCGCCGTCGGTCTCGGCGAGGGCGGCACGCAGGCGCTCCACCTCGGCCGCCGCGTTCTCGGCCTTCGCCCGCGTCGAGGCGCTGGCCCGGTCGTACTCGGCCGTCGCCTTCGCGTGCGCGCGGGATGCAGCGTCGGCATCGTCCGCACGGCGGCGTGCGTCCTCGACGGCGGTGCGTGCTGCCTGGAGGCCCGTGGCTGCGTCCTCGGCGTCCGCCCTGATGGCGTCGCGTCGCGTCACGGCGTCGTCGCGCTCCGCGACGAGCTCGATCCGCGAGGTCACGCGCTCCCCGCCGCCGGTGACGCGGACGGCGCGCACGAGGTCACCGGACCGGGTGACGACCGTCGCGTGCGGGGCGGCGGCGAGCACGGCCTCCAGGTCGAGCGTGTCCGCGTTCGCGCCTTGGCCGTCGGCAGTCTCCGCGATCAGGGTGTTCCGCAGGATCGCGGCGATCGCCGGCGGGCCCTGCACGAGATCGAGGGCACGGCGGACGCCGGCCGGCAACGTGTCCGGCAGGTCCGTGGGGACGACCTCGGCGTCCGCGACGACGACGTCGATGCGACCGATGTCCGCGGAGCGGGCGTGGTCGACGGCGTCGAGCGCGACCGCGCGGTCATCAGCGAGGACGGCATCCGCGAGCCCGTCGAGCGCGACGGCGACGGCGCCCTCGAACCCGGGCGTCACCGTGAGCGCGTCGGCCAGGCGGCCGACGATGCCCGCACGTCCGGCGTCGATGAGCGCCTGCGAACCGTCGCGGACGTCGATCGACATGCCGAGCGCCGCGACCCGCGCGTCGAGGGCGTCCCGCTCGCGCTCGAGGGCGTGCAGCCGGTCGCGCTGCTCGTCGCGGGCGGCCTGCGCGGTCTCCAGCTGCGCACGAGCCGACTGGAGCGTGGCGGCGAGGGCCTCGTCGTCGACGCCCTCGGACGGATCGGTGCCGAGTTCGGCGAGGGCCGCGGTCGCACGCTCGGCGCGTTCGCCCGCCTCGGCGAGGGCCCGCTGGCGACGCTCACGGTCCGCCATCGTGGACCCGCGCTTCGACCGGGCCACGTCGACGGCGTTCGTCAGCCGCTGCGCCTCGAGGTCGTGCTGCGAGACGCGGGCGGCCTGCGCGGCGATGCGTTCGTCGAGGGCGTCGAGGGCGTCACGGGCGGCCTGCACCGCACGGGCGGTCTCGACGGAACCGCCCTGCATCTCGTCGGCGCGGGCGGCGAGCCGATCAGCCTCGGCACGGACACCGGCCACCCGCTCCGGGGTGATCGAGGGGCCCTGCTGCGGGGCGTCGGCCTGCTGCGCCAGGAACATCAGCCGCTGGTTCGCCAGGCTGGACAGCCCGCGCAGGCGCTCCTGCACGCTCTCCAGGCGGTGCACCACGGTCCGGGCGCGATCGACGTCATCGCCGACCATGCTCTGCTCGACGTGCTGCTGGCGGACCCGGGTCTGGTCGAGTCGCTCGGTCAGGACGATGCGCTCGGACTTGCGGCCCGCCTCGACCTCCTGGTGGTCGTGCAGTTCGCGGCGCAGCCGGACGACGTCGTCGGCGAGGATGCGGGCCTTGGCGTCCCGCGCGACGGCGGCGACGGACTGGGCCTTGCGCGCGACCTCGGCCTGGCGGCCGAGCGGCTTCAGCTGGCGCCGGATCTCGCCCGCCAGGTCGGACAGGCGGGTCAGGTTCGTCTGCATCGCGTCGAGCTTGCGGAGGGTCTTCTCCTTGCGGCGACGGTGCTTCAGGATGCCCGCGGCTTCCTCGATGAAGCCGCGGCGGTCCTCCGGAGTGGCGTGCAGGACCTTGTCGAGCTGCCCCTGCCCGACGATGACGTGCATCTCCCGCCCGAGGCCGGTGTCGCTCAGGAGCTCCTGCACGTCGAGCAGCCGGCAGTTCTCGCCGTTGATGGCGTACTCGCTGCCGCCGTTGCGGAACAACGTGCGTGCGATCGTCACCTCGGAGTAGTCGATCGGCAGCAGCCCGTCGGTGTTGTCGATCGTCAGCAGCACCTGGGCACGGCCGAGCGGCCCGCGGGTCGAGGTGCCCGCGAAGATGACGTCCTCCATCTTGCCGCCGCGCAGGGTCTTCGCCCCCTGCTCCCCCATCACCCAGGCGAGGGCGTCGACGACGTTGGACTTGCCCGAGCCGTTCGGGCCGACGATGCACGTGACGCCCGGCTCGAACGCGAACGTCGTCGGCTGCGCGAAGGACTTGAACCCCTTGATGGTCAGGCTCTTCAAGTACATGCGGTCTCCGGGTGTGCTCACGCGTGCTGCGGCGGGGCCGCTGCTGGGCTGTGCTGCTGGGCGTCAGGCTAACGCGTCCGGGCGCGGGGACGCGGTTGGCACACGGGACAGATGTGGCTCGACCGGTTCATGAAGGCCTCGCGCACGATCGTGGTGCCGCAGCGGGGGCACGGCTTGCCCTGCTGGCCGTACACGTTCAGGCGCTGCGAGAAGTACCCGGACTGCCCGTTGACGTTGACGTACTGGGCGTCGAAGCTCGTCCCGCCGTCCTCGAGCGCACGCCGGAGGACACTGCGCACCTCGTGGAGCAGGCGTGCGAGGTCGGCACGGGTCAGCCGCTCGGCCGGGCGGTCGTAGTGCAGCTTCGCAGCCCAGAGGGACTCGTCGGCGTAGATGTTCCCGATGCCGCTCACGACGCCCTGGTCGAGCAGGATCCGCTTGATGCCGCTCGAACGCTTCCGGGCGATGGCGGTGAAGCGGTCGTCGTCGAACGCGGGGTCGAGCGGGTCGCGGGCGATGTGCGACACCTGCTGCGGCACGCTCCGGCGCCACACGGCGTCGGGGTCCGATGCGTCGACGTGCCCGGCGAACCCGGCGGGGGCGCCGTCCACCGTCGGCACCATCGCGTCGATCGCCATCGAGCCGAAGGTGCGCTGGTCGACGAACTCGAGCTCGACCGCGGGTTCGGCGGTGCCGTCGCGGTCGGTGCCGGCGGGTTGCACGTCGATGAGGATGCGGCGGTGCTTCGCCGCCGGTCGACCGCGGCCGAGCAGGATCTGGCCGCTCATGCCGAGGTGGGCGACGAGCGCTTCGGGCCGGTCGCCCTCGTGCTCGGGCTGCAACGGCATCCAGAGGAACTTGCCCCGACGGACCGCTGCGGCGATGGTGCGACCGGTCAGGCGGTCGGCGAAGTCCTCGGCCGGGCCGTCGTGCCGGGTGAGCGCTCGCTCGTCCAGGACGTCGACGTGCAGCACCCGAGCGCCGCTGACCGCGGGTTCGAGGCCGGCGCGGACGACCTCGACCTCGGGGAGTTCGGGCACGCGGTCAGGCCGCTCGGCCGGACAGCCGGGTCCAGGCGTCGAGCGCCGCGGACATCTCGGCGGCCTTCTTGCTCGAGCCGGTGCCGACGGCGATGTCCTCGCCCTGCAGGACGACGGTCGCGCTGAAGGTCTTGTCGTGGTCCGGGCCGGTCTCGGTGACGCGGTAGGCCGGGTTGCCGAGCGACAGGCTCGCCGCGAGCTCCTGCAGGCTCGTCTTCGGGTCCATCGCGGCGCCGAAGCGGTCAGGGTCGATCATCAGCGGCTCGACCAGGCGGAGCACCAGGTCGGTCGCCGGGTCGGGGCCCGCGGACAGGTAGGTGGCACCGATGACGGCCTCGACGGTGTCGGCGAGGATCGACGACTTGTCGCGGCCGCCGGTCTGTTCCTCGCCCTTGCCGAGGCGCAGGTACTGGCCGAGCCCGATCATCCGGGCGATCTCGGCCAGCGCGACCGTCGACACCAGGCTGGCGCGACGCTTCGCGAGGTCACCCTCGTCGAGGTCGGGGAAGGACCGGTAGAGCTTCACGGTCACGGCCTGGCCGAGGATCGAGTCGCCGAGGAACTCGAGGCGCTCGTTGTGCTTGATGCCCCCGTGCTCGTAGGCGTAGGAGCGGTGTGTCAGGGCGAGCTGGAGCAGCTCGAGGTCGATGTCGACCCCGAGCTGGCCCTGCAGACGAACGACGTCCGGCCCAACGGGGCGGGACCCCGTGGCGCCGGACGTCGTCGTCATGCGTTCGGTCCGATCAGACGTCGGCGACCTTGCGGCCCTTGTACTCCATGTACAGGGGGGTGCCGGCCGAGTCCTCGACGACCTTCGCGCGGTGCGGGAGGCTGTAGGTGACCTGACCGTTCTCGATCGTCTTGACGAGCTGGATCGGCGTGGCCTTCCACTGCGAACGACGGGCGTGCGTGTTCGCACGGGACTGCTTGCGCTTGGGAACGGCCATGGTGAATCTCTTTCGGTTGGTCGGTGGTCGGTACGGGGGCTGGCGGTGTCGGGGCCTACTCGGCCTCGGCCCGCTCCTCGCCCTCGGTGGTCTTCGTGTCGGTGGTGTCGCCGTGGGCGGCACGCTCGGCTGCTTCGAGCTGGATGCCGGTCAGGGCTGCCCAGCGCGGGTCCAGGGTCTCGTGAACGGGCTGCTCATCGAGGTCTGCCAGTCGCTCGCCCGTCACCGGGTCGAGGCCTGGGCAGTCCGGTCGGCAGACCGGCTGGAACGGCAGCGCCAGCACCACCGCATCTCGAACGACCTGTTCGCAGTCCACGTGGTCATCGCGAACGAAGAAGTCGAAATCCTCCGAGGCATCATACGCGAACAGCTCGGCGAAATCGACCTCGACGGGTTCGCTGATGTCGATGAGGCAGCGCGAGCACTCCCCCGTCGCGTCGGCCGAGGCGTGACCGGACACGAGGACGCCCTCGTGCAGGCCCTCGAGCCGCAGGTCGATGCGCAGCGGAGCACCTTCGCGCACCGCGATCACACCGGCTCCCAGCGCGTCCGGCACCACGATGTCGAGCGAGTGCTCGCGCATCTCGCCCGGACGGTGCGCCAGGTCGCGCACGCGCAGGGCGTAGGGGCTGTTCACGTGGGAAGACACGATCGTCAACCCTAGCGTGAACGCAGCCGAGAGTCGAGGCAGGCGGGGGTGTGTCCGCGCGTCGGCCGGCCGTGCCTCCGGCTCGGCGCGCGGCTCGGCGTGCGGCTCAGCGTGCGGCGAGGGCTGCCGCCACGGCCTTCGGCACGTAGGGGGTGACGTCGCCGCCGAGCGTCGACACCTGGCGGATGAGCGAGCTCGACACGTGGGAGCGCGAGGCGTCGGGCAGCAGGAACACGGTCTCGACGTCGGCGAGGTGCCGGTTCATGATCGCCATCGGGGTCTCGTAGGCGACGTCCTCGCCCGACCGCACGCCCTTGACGAGCACCTTCGCCCCGACCTGCCGGCAGTAGTCGACGAGGAGCCCGGAGGTCCACTCCCCGACCCGGACCGTTCCCGGCGTGCCGACCTCGGCCAAGGACTCCTCGATGAGCCGGACGCGGTCGACCGCCTCGAACATCGCGGGCTTCTTGTCCGGGTTGTGCACCACGAGCACGTGCACCTCGTCGAACAGCCCAGCAGCTCGACCGATGACGTCGAGGTGCCCGAGCGTGACGGGGTCGAAGGAACCGGGGACCACCGCGATCTGCGCCATGGCAGCGACGATACCGGTCCGTGCCGGGGCGTCCGGCCCGGGGTCAGTTCTTGCCGAGGAACGCCGCGTCGGACTCGTCGAGGCGGCGCGCCAGTGCTTCGCGCAGGGCCGGGGACCCGTCGAGCTCGGGATCGGGCTCGAGGACCCGCTCGGCTTCGCCACGGGCGTCCACGATGAGGTCGGCGTGCTCGACCACGCGCAGCAGGTTGAGCGACGACCGGCCGCCCGACTGCCGCTCGCCGAGCACGTCGCCCTCGCGCCGGAGCTCGAGGTCGACCCGGGCGAGCTCGAAGCCGTCGTCCGAGGCGGACACCGCGTCGACGCGCTCCCGCGAGGTGGTCTCGAGCTCGGCGGTGGTGACGAGCAGGCAGACGCCCCCCCACTGCCCACGGCCGATGCGGCCACGCAGCTGGTGCAGCTGCGAGACACCGAAGCGATCGGCGTCGAGCACGGCCATCATCGCGGCGTTCGGCACGTCGACACCGACCTCGATCACGGTCGTGGCGACGAGGACGTCCAGGTCGCCGGCGGCGAAGGACGTCATCACGCGGTCCTTCTCGTCCGCCGTCATCCGGCCGTGCAGCACCGCGATCCGCCGGCCGTCGAGCACGGGCATCGTGCGCATCCGCTCGGCGGTGGCGAGCACGGTCGCCGGCGCGCGCTTGGGGGCGTCGTCCTCGGACTCGGCGGGCGCGGGCTCGCCGTCGTCCTCGGCGTGGGCGTCGTCGATCGCGGGGCAGACCACGAAGGCCTGACGCCCCTTGTCGAGCTCCTCCGCCATCCGGGACCAGATGCGGGACTCCCACCCGGGGTGCTCCGCCAGCGGGACCGTGAAGGTCTCGACGCCGGCACGGCCGGAGGGCAGCCCGGTGATCGTCGAGACGTCGAGGTCGCCGAACACCGTCATCGCGACGGTGCGCGGGATCGGGGTGGCGGTGAGCACCAGGACGTGCGGCGGAGTGGCGCCCTTGGTCCGGAGCGCTTCACGCTGCTCGACGCCGAAGCGGTGCTGCTCGTCGACGACCACGAGCCCGAGCTCGGCGAAGTCGACGCGGTCGCCGAGCAGGGCGTGGGTGCCGACCACGAGCCGTGAGCTGCCCGACGCCGCGGCGAGCAGAGCCCTCCGGCGTTCGTCGGTGGACTGCGACCCGGTCAGGATCACCGGACGGAGCTCGGCCGCCAGGTCCGGTCCGAGGAACTTCACGATGGACCGGAGGTGCTGCGCGGCCAGCACCTCGGTCGGGGCGATGAGGGCGGACTGCCCACCGGACTCGGCCACCGTGAGCATGGCGCGGATGGCCACGAGGGTCTTGCCGGAGCCGACCTCGCCCTGCACCAGCCGGTGCATCGGCCAGGTGCGGGCGATGTCGGTGTCGATCTCGGCACCGACGGCACGCTGGTCGTCGGTCAGGGTGAACGGCAGGGTGGCGTCGAACCGCTCGAGGATGCCACCGGGAGCCGCCACCCGCGGGGTCGCCGCGGTGCGTCGGGCGCGGATCCGGCGCTGCACCAGGGCGGTCTGCAGCACGAACGCCTCGCGGTAGCGCAGGGCGTCCTGCGCGCGCTTGAAGTCCGCGACCTTCTCGGGGCGGTGGAGCAGCTCGAGCGCCCGGCGGAACGGGACGAGGTCGAGCCGGCTGCGCGCCGAGGCCGGCACCGGGTCGGGCAGGTCCGGCAGGGTGTCGAGCACGATCCCCATCGACTTCGCGATCTGCCACGAGGTGAGCGAGGCCGTCGCCGGGTAGATCGGGATCGGCTGCCGCGACCACCGGATCGCTTCGTCCGAACCGGGGTCGGCCGTGGCGCGGGGGTCGTCGGGGTCGAAGAGCTCGTAGTCCGGGTGGGCGAGCTGGCGGGCACCGCGGTAGTCGCTGACCTTGCCGGAGAAGATGCCGCGGGCACCGGGCACCAGGTCCTTGGTGCGCCAGCCCTGGTTGAAGAACGTCAGGGTGAGCAGCCCCTTGCCGTCGCCGATCTTCGCTTCGAGGATCGATCCGCGACGGGCGCGCATCGTGCGCTCGCGGACGTCGACCACCTCGGCCACGATGGTGACCGGCTCACCGATCGCCAGGGAGTCGAGTGCCGTCAGCGCCCCGCGCTCGGCGTAGCGCCGGGGTGCGTGCTCGAGGAACTCCCCCACCGTGCGGTGGCCGAACGCCTTCTGGATCGCGGACGCGGTCCGACCACCGAGCACGTTCGCGAGCCGCGCGTCGAGGGGCGCCGGACCGAGGTCGGGCGCGGCCGGCGCAGCGGGGGTTCCGGTGGTGACCACGGACACCACGGTACCGGGCACGACCGACGTGCCACGTGCCTCCCGTCCGGCCTGTGGACGACGCCGCCGGCCGATACGGTGGCTGCATGACCCGCATCATCGCCGGCGCCGCCGGCAACACGACGCTCCGTGTGCCGAAGTCCGGCACCCGGCCGACGAGCGACCGGGTGCGCGAGGCGCTGTTCTCGTCGCTCGAGGCCCGTGGGCTCGTCGACGACACCTCCGTCGCGGACCTCTACGCCGGCACCGGTGCCCTCGGGCTCGAAGCGGCGTCGCGCGGCGCGGTCGAGGTCGTGTTGGTCGACCGCGCGTCGGCCGCGGCGCAGGCGTGCCGGGCGAACGCGAAGGCCGTGCAGCAGCGGATCCCCGGGGTGCGGATCGACGTGCAGCCGCAGCCGGTGCTCGGGTACCTGCGCGGGACGGTGCGCACGTTCGACCTGGTGTTCATCGACCCGCCCTACGACGTGACCGAGCACGAGATCGCCGAGGTGCTCGAGACGCTCGTGCCGCGGTTGACCGCCGGTGCCGTGGTGGTCGTCGAGCGGAGCAAGCGCTCCGCCGAACCGACGTGGCCCGCGGGGCTCGAGCCGTTCAGCAAGCGCAGCTACGGCGAGACCGTGGCGTGGGAGGCCGTGGCTGCCGCGTCCTGAGCCGCGTGGGCGTCGCTGGGTGGGCGCGTTTCGCGACGATCCACGAGTCGATCGACGCGTGCCGTGTCGCAAGATGCGCATGCATCGGATGCGTGCGCATCTTCCGACAGGACACCGGGTGATCGACGCGTGTTCCGTCGACAGATGCACGCGCACTGACCGGGAGGCCCGGCTCGGCTCCGCCACGTCGCCTCCGTCCGACGTCGGGCCGGGTGGGTCAGCCGGCGGCGCCGTCCCAGTCGGCGTAGGGGTCCCAGCCGGTCGTCGGCACCGGGGCTCCGGCGCGCAGCAGGTCCGCGTCGCCGCGGTCGCGCGCGACTCCGATGCGGCGGAAGCCACCCGGCAGCGCAGCCTCGGCGGGGAAGGTCGCGAGCAGACCGTGGTCCTCGCCACCGTGCAGCGCGACCTCGTCGAGCGGGGCGTCGGCATCGAGGTCGAGCGTCACCCGGCTCGCACGGGCCAGCCGCCCGGCGTCGATCGCCAGGCCGTCGGACAGGTCGAGCATCGCCGTCGCCCCGGCGACAGCAGCGAGGGGCCCGTCGCCGATCGGGGGCACGGGTCGGCGCTGGCGGTCGACGTCGGGATCGGCGTCCGCACCGCTCGCCACCGTCGCTGCACGGTCCGGCTCGCCCTGCGCGTCCACGCCGTCACGGAAGAGCCGTGCGAGCCCGCGGGCAGCGCGGCCGAGTTCGCCGGACACCGCCACGACGTCGCCCACACGAGCTCCTGACCGGAGCACCGGGGCGTGACCACCGAGGTCGCCGAACGCCGTCACCGCCACCGTGAAGGTCGCCGAGGTGGAGAGGTCGCCGCCGACCACACCGCAGCCGGGCGCGAGGGCGTCGACAGCGAAGCGGAAGCCGTCCGCGATGCCCTCGAGCACCGCCACGGGGGTGTCCTGCGGTGCAGCGAGGGCGATGACGAGGCCACTCGGCACCGCACCCATCGCCGCGACGTCCGACAGGTTCGTCGCGGCGGCCTTCCAGCCGACGTCCTCGGGCGAGGACCACGCCCACCGGAAGTCCGGGCCGTGCACCATCATGTCCGTCGTCACGACGAACCGGCCGTCGGGAGCGGCGACGACGGCGCAGTCGTCCCCGGGCCCCACGAGCGGCGAGCCCGTCGGCAGCCGGCTCGTGATCCGGTCGAGGACGACCAGCTCACCGAGCTCCCCCACGGTCGGTCCGGCCCAGGCGTCGTACGTCGCGTCCACACGAGAACGGTAGCCTGGACCGCGATGGACACCGCGCGCCGCACCCCTCGCACCCTCGCGATCGCGGGGGTCGTGATCGCCCTCGCGGCAGGGCTGACCGGGTGCACGAACTCCGTCGGCATGAGCGCGGCACCCTCTGCGAACGCAGCGGCGTGCGCGGCCGCACAGGTGCGGTTGCCCGCGACCGTCGACTCGACGTACGACCTGCGGAACACCAACGCACAGTCCACCGCGGCCTGGGGCGACCCCGAGGCCGCGCTGTACCACTGCGGCGTCGCCGTGCCGACCGTGTCCGACCTGCCGTGCTTCACGCTCGGGTCGGTCGACTGGATCCGCGACGACCGCGGCAAGCAGATCGTCTACACGACGTTCGGACGGTCCCCCGCGGTGCAGGTCGTCGTCGACACGTCGAAGACCGGCAGCGCGGTGCTGCAGGACATCGCGACGGCGGTGTCGACGCTGCCGGAGGACGGGCACAAGTGCCTGGACCCGTCCGACGTGCAGGGCTGACGCGGGCCGACCCCGTCGCCCCGCCCAGCGTCACCGGACGGCGGCGCGCCCCAGCTCGATGAGCTCGGTGACCAGCTCGCCGTAGGACACACCGGATGCCGCCCAGCAGCGCGGGTACATCGACAGCGGGGTGAACCCGGGCATCGTGTTGACCTCGTTCACGACGAAGCCGTCGTCGGTCAGGAAGCAGTCGACGCGGGCGAGCCCCGAGCCACCGATGGCCTCGAACGCACGGGCACCGATCGACCGGATCTCGTCGGTCTGCGCCTCGGTGAGCGGCGCCGGGCACAGCAGCGACTCATCGCCACCGAGGTACTTCGACGCGAAGTCGTAGAAGCCGTCCTCCGCCACGACGATCTCGCCGGGCAGGCTCGTGCGCGGCGCACCGTCACGGCCCTCGAGCACGGCGACCTCGACCTCGCGGCCGACGACCCGCGGTTCGACGATCACCTTGGAGTCGTGCTCGAACGCCAGGTCCATCGCGGCGCCGAGCTCGTCGGGCCCGTCGACGCGCGAGACGCCCATGCTCGACCCCGCGCGTGCCGGCTTCACGAACAGCGGCCAGCCGTGCGCCGCGATCGTCTCGGCGACGTCGACCGGGTCGGACGCCCACTCGCGGCGGAGCACGGTCGTCCAGGGAGCGACCCGCAGACCGGCGTGCTCGAGGACGGCCTTCGCGACGTGCTTGTCCATCGCCAGGGCGCTGGCGAGCACGCCGTCACCGACGTACGGCAGACCGGCGATCTCGAGCAGGCCCTGGATCGTGCCGTCCTCGCCGAACGGACCGTGCAGGATCGGGAACACCACGTCGACGGCGACGGTCGTGACCGAGCCGTCCGGGTGCGAGACGACGAGTTCGTTCGTCGCCGGCGAGGTCGGGAACGCCACACGCGTGCCGTTGTCGGGCACGGTCGGCAGGGAGCCGTCGCGGATCGCCCACTGCGAGGGGTCGTCGGACTGCAGCGTGAACGCGCCGTCCTTCGTGATGCCGATCGGGACGATCTGGTACTCGGTGCGGTCGACGACGTCCATGATGCCGCCGGCGGTCACGCAGCTGATCTCGTGCTCGCTCGAGCGCCCGCCGAACAGGACGGCGACGGTGGTCGTGGGAACGTCGGTTCCCTCGGGGATCGTGGGCACGGGAGTCCCTTCGTGACTCGGTGCGGGACCGGTCACTCGCCCTGGGGCTCGTCGGTCTCGGTGAGGTGCGGCGCGATGTTGCGCGGATCGAGCCTACCGGCGAGGACCTCGCCGACCTGGCTGACGATGGGCATGTCGACGCCGTTCGCGGCGGCGAGCTCGAGGATCGGTGCGACGGACGCCAGGCCCTCGGCGGTCTGGTTCATCTGCCGCACGACCTCGTCGAACCGGTACCCCTGACCGAGCAGGCGCCCGGCGGTGTTGTTCCGGGACAACGGCGACTGGCAGGTCGCGATGAGGTCGCCGAGGCCCGCGAGGCCCGACAGGGTGGACGGCTGCGCGCCGAGCGACACCGCGAACTCGGTCATCTCGGCGAGGCCGCGGGTGATGATCGACGCCTTGGTGTTCTCGCCGTAGCCGACGCCGTCGACGATGCCGATCGCCACGGCGATGAGGTTCTTCAGCACGCCGCCGAACTCGGTGCCGATGACGTCGGTGTTGATGAACGACCGGAAGTACGGGTTCGTCGCGACGGCGGCGACAGCGGTCGCGGTCTCCACGCTCGACGACGACACCACGGCGGCGGTCGGCTGCCGACGGGCGATCTCGAGCGCCAGGTTCGGTCCGCTCGCGACGGCGATGCGGTCCTGGTCGATGCCGAGTCCCTGGAGCAGGACCTCGCTCATCCGCAGGCCGGTGCTCTTCTCGACGCCCTTCATCAGGCTGACGACGGGGACACCGGCGGGCAGGAGCTCGCGGATCGCGTCGAGGTTCGACCGCAGGGTCTGCGACGGCACCGACACGTACACCTGGGTGGCGCCGTCGAGCACCTGCTCGAGCGACGTCGACGCCGTGAGGGTGCGGGGCAGGTTGATGCCGGGCAGGTAGTCGGAGTTCCGCTTCGTCTCGGTGATCTCGCGGGCGACCTCGGGACGCCGGGCCCACACGACCGTGGAGGCACCGCCCTCGGCGAGCACCTTCGCGAACGTGGTGCCCCAGCTGCCGGCACCGATGACCGCCACGCGGGGCTTGTCGGTCGACTGCATCACCACCCGGATCGCGGCGGTGTCGAAGGCACCCGGCGCTGCTGCGACGGGGTCGGGACGATCGTCGTGCGGGCGGAGGTCACTCAAACCGGCCGGTCTCCTTCTGGTTGTTCGCCGCCGGGTCCCAGCGGGTCTTCGGGGCCTGCTCGCCACGGAGCTGCTCGAGCAGCTCCGTGATGCGCTGCATGAGCAGCTCGGTGGCCTCGGTCAGCATCTGCTGGTCGATCGGCCGGCCACGGTAGGCGGACAGGTCGACGGGGTCGCCGACGATGACGTCCACGCGCGACCGCGGGAACAGGCGGAGCTTGTTCGAGTAGCGCGCCATGATGCCCTGCGTGCCCCAGTGGGCCATCGGGATCAGCGGCACGTCGTTCTCGAGCGCGATGCGGACGGCCCCGGTCTTGCCGCGCATCGGCCACAGGTCGGGGTCGCGGGTGAGCGTGCCCTCGGGGTAGACGATGATCGCCCCACCCTGCTCGATGAGCGACCGCCCGCCGCCGAGTGGGTCGCTCAACCGGGTGCGGCCGGAGCGCTCGACCGGGATCTGCCCCATGCCGGACATGAGCTTGCCGAAGACGGGCACCTTGAACAGCGAGGCCTTGGCCAGGAACCGCGGGGCCCGCCGACTGATGTAGACGGCGGTGCCGACGACCAGCGGGTCGATGTTCGTGAAGTGGTTCGGCGCGAGCACGAAGGCACCGTCCGCCGGCAGGCGGTTCGGGCCGTACCAGTGGTAGTTCGACGAGAACCGGAACGTCGGGATGACGACCGACGCCACGATGCGGAACGCGGGGTTGAGCTCCCCACGCTTCCAACGCCGTCCACGCACCGGCAGGCCGGTCGCGACCTGCACGGCGGACGCACCACGGGCCTCCCGGCCATCGCCCTGGCGCGACGGGCCGTCACCAGGACGCGACGGACCGTCACCCGGCTGCGGAACCGACACCGCGACTAACCCGCGAAGTCGAAGTCGGCGCCCAGCTTCCGCAGCTTCGGGATGAAGTGCTCGTAGCCGCGGCTGATGATGCCGACGTTGGTGATGTGGGACTCGCCGTCGGCGGTCAGGGCCGCGATGAGGTGGCTGAAGCCACCGCGGAGGTCGGGGACCCGGACGTTCGCCGCGTGCAGCGTCGTCGGACCGGTGATGACCGCGGCCTGCTCGAACGGGCGACGGGCGACACGGCGGTCGTGCCCGGGCAGCCCCTCCTTGTGGACGACGATGTCGGCGCCCATCTCGTTCAGTGCGTCGGTGAAGCCGAAGCGGTTCTCGTACACGGTCTCGTGCACGATGCTCTGCCCCTCGGCCTGGGTCAGCGCCACGACGAGCGGCTGCTGCCAGTCGGTCATGAAGCCGGGGTGCACGTCGGTCTCGATGACGACGGGCTTGAGGGTGTCGCGCTCACGGTAGAAGCGGATGCCGTCCTCTTGCACGTCGAAACCGCCGCCGACCTTGCGGAAGACGTTGAGGAACGTCATGAGCTCCTGCTGGTTCGCGCCCTCGACGAAGATGTCGCCGTCGGTGGCGAGCGCGGCGGAGGCCCAGCTGGCGGCCTCGTTGCGGTCGTTGATCGCACGGTGCGTGTAGCCGCGCAGCGACTCGACGCCCTCGATGAAGATCACGCGGTTCGGCTCGACGGACACGATCGCGCCCATCTTCTGCAGGATCGCGATGAGGTCCATGATCTCGGGCTCGATCGCCGCGTTCCGCAGCTCCGTGACGCCGGTCGCCAGGACGGACGACAACAGGACCTGCTCGGTCGCGCCGACGCTCGGGTACGGCAGCTCGATGGACGCGCCCTTCAGCCCGTTCGGAGCCGTCAGGTGGATGCCGTTGACCTGCTTGTCGACGACTGCACCCATGGCGCGGAGCGCGTCGAGGTGGAAGTCGATCGGGCGGTCGCCGATGCGGCAGCCGCCGAGGTCGGGGATGAACGCCTCGCCGAGCTTGTGCAGCAGCGGGCCGCAGAACAGGATCGGGATGCGGCTCGAGCCGGCGTGGGCGTCGATCTCGGCGAAGTGCGCCGACTCGACGTTGGCCGGGTCGAGGATGAGCTCGCCTCGTGCAGGATCGGTGATGCGCACGCCGTGCACCTCGAGCAGCCCACGGACGACCTTGACGTCGGAGATGTCCGGGACGTCCTTGAGGATCGACGGGGTGTCACCGAGCAGCGACGCCACCATGGCCTTGGTCGCGAGGTTCTTCGCCCCGCGGACCTCGATGCGCCCCACGAGCGGCTTGCCCCCGCGGATGACGATCTCGTCCGACTTGAGGCCCACGCGCGCCCCTGCGGCCGCTGCGTCCTGTACGAGAGAGTTCACTACTTCACCGGCAATGTCTTCGGCCGCCAACTGGAGCGGCGGGATTCGAACTCCGTGATCGAGGTCTCGTCACGGAGGGTGAGCCCGATGTCGTCGAGCCCTTCCATCAACCGCCAACGAGTGTAAGCGTCGATCTCGAAGGGGACGTCCACATCCCCGAGCGACACGCGCTGCGCCACCAGGTCCACGGTCGCCGACACCCCCGGGTTCCGCTCGATCTCGGCCCAGAGCCGCTCGACTTCCGATTCGGTCACGATCGCGGTGACGAGGCCCTGCTTGCCCGCGTTGCCCTTGAAGATGTCGGCGAACCGGGGCGAGATGACGACCGCGAAGCCGAAGTCACGCAGTGCCCAGACCGCGTGCTCACGGGACGAGCCGGTGCCGAAGTCCGGACCGGCCACCAGGACCTTCGCGCCCTGGTACTCGGGCTGGTTCAGCACGAAGTCGGGGTCCTGGCGCCAGCCGGAGAACAGGGCGTCCTCGAAGCCGGTCTTCGTGACGCGCTTGAGGTAGACCGCGGGGATGATCTGGTCGGTGTCGACGTTCGACCGCTTGAGCGGGGCGGCGATGCCGGTGACGGTGGTGATCTTGTCCATCAGAAGGTCCCCTCGGTGGTGTTCGCTGTGTCGGTCACGTTCGCCAGTGCGTCGTCGGTCGCCAGGTCCCACGGGCTGGACAGCGTGCCGCGGATCGCGGTGGCGGCGGCCACGAGCGGCGACACCAGGTGCGTGCGTCCGCCCTTGCCCTGGCGCCCCTCGAAGTTGCGGTTCGACGTGCTCGCGCAGCGCTCCTCCGGTGCGAGCTGGTCGGGGTTCATGCCGAGGCACATCGAGCAGCCGGCGAACCGCCACTCGGCGCCGAACTCCTTGATCACGACGTCGAGCCCCTCGGCCTCGGCCTCGAGCCGCACCCGGGCGGACCCCGGCACGACCATGACCCGGACGCCGTCGGCCTTCTTGCGGCCCTGGATGATCGACGCGAAGGCCCGCAGGTCCTCGATGCGCGAGTTCGTGCACGAGCCCATGAAGACCGCGTCGACGGCGATGTCCTTCATCGGGGTGCCGGCGGCGATGTCCATGTAGTCGAGGGCCCGCTGCGCAGCGGCCTGGTCGTTCGGGTCTTCGAAGTCGAGAGGCGAAGGCACGTTCTCCGACAGCGAGACGCCCTGGCCAGGGTTGGTGCCCCAGGTGACGAAGGGCTCGAGGTCGTCGGCGTCGATGAAGACCTCGGCGTCGAACACGGCGTCGTCGTCGGTCGCCAGGGTGTCCCAGTACGCGACGGCGTCGTCCCAGTCGGAACCGGTCGGGGCGTGGTCGCGGCCCTGCACGTAGTCGTAGGTGATCTGGTCGGGGGCGACCATGCCGGCGCGGGCACCGGCCTCGATCGACATGTTGCAGATGGTCATCCGGCCCTCCATCGAGAGCGCACGGATCGCGGAACCGCGGTACTCGAGCACGTAGCCCTGTCCGCCGCCGGTGCCGATCTTCGCGATGACCGCCAGGATGATGTCCTTCGCGGTCACGCCCGGACGCAACGTGCCCTCGACCGTGATCGCCATCGTCTTGAAGGGCTTCAACGGCAGGGTCTGCGTCGCCAGGACGTGCTCGACCTCGGAGGTGCCGATGCCGAACGCCATCGCGCCGAACGCCCCGTGGGTGCTGGTGTGCGAGTCGCCGCAGACGACGGTGATGCCGGGCATCGTCAGGCCGAGCTGCGGGCCGACGACGTGCACGATCCCCTGCTCCTTGTCGCCGAGCGAGTGCAGGCGGACCCCGAACTCCTCGCAGTTGCGGCGCAGGGTCTCGATCTGGATCCGGCTCGTCGGGTCCGCGATGGGGCGGTCGATGGCGAGCGTCGGGGTGTTGTGGTCCTCGGTCGCGATCGTCAGGTCGAGCCGGCGCACCGGGCGCCCGGCCTGGCGCAGACCGTCGAACGCCTGCGGGCTCGTGACCTCGTGCACGAGGTGGAGGTCGATGTAGAGGAGGTCCGGGTTACCGTCCTCACCCTTGACCACGACGTGGTCGTCCCACACCTTCTCGGCGAGCGTCCTACCCATGAGCTCGACTCCCTCGTTCTCGTCGTTGCGCCGCGACCGCGGCACGATCAGGCGACTCTACCATTGGTATACCAACGCGTCGTCGCGTTCTCCACGCGGTGCGACGGTCGACCGGGAGGCCCGTGGCGACTCGACGACACCCGTCGCGGTGGGAAGATGGTCGGGACATGACGACACCTGCGCACTCGACCCGGACGATCAACCTCGAGGGCGCGGCACGCGCAGCGATCGCGGGCGGTGCACCACTGGCGCTGCTCATCGCCCTCGGGATGCCGGGCTACGCCGCGTTCGCGATGTTCGCCGGCTTCACCGCGATCTTCGGGGCGACCGAGCCGTACCGGCAGCGCGCCGTCACCACCGGCGTCGCGGGTGCGCTGCAGACCCTGTGCATGTTCGCGGGCATCGGCGTCGCCCTGCTCGGCTCCCCGCTCTGGCTGCAGGCGACCGGGCTCGTCGTCGTGCTCGTCGTCGCGGTCTGCACCCTGTCGACCCTGCGGACGATCCCCGCGCAGCCGATCTTCCCCGTGTTCGCGTTCGTGGTCTCCGCCCTCGTGCCGCTGCAGCCCGCGGACCTCCCGCTCGTCGCGACGATCATCGTCTGCTCGGTCGTCTGGGCGTGGCTCGTCGCGATGTCCGGGTTCGTCATCCGGCACGTGTGGCACCCGCGCGCCCCGCACCGGTTCCGGCCGCTGGCGCCGCTCAAGGAGCGCGGCTTCGGCATCCTCCGCACCGCCGCGCTGTGGGAGACCGTGGCGCTCAACGTCGTGGGGTCGCTCGTCGCCGGCGCGGTGGCGTCGACCATCCCCTGGCTCGGGCACCCGTACTGGGCCGTCATCGCGGTGGTCTCGACCCTGCCCGCGCTCCGCCAGCGGCACACCGTGATCCGGGCGTTCCAGCGCTTCATCGGCACGATCGGCGGCACCGTGATCGCCGTCGGGATCCTGCTGCTCGAGCCGTCGGCGTGGTGGATCGTCGTCATCGCCGTCGTGGGGCAGTTCTTCGCGGAGATCTTCGTCGCCCGGAACTACGCCGTCTGCCTGCTGTTCCTGACGCCGCTCGCCCTCGCCGTGTCGTGGCTGAGCCTGCCCGAGGCCCCGGAGCTCCTCGCACTCGACCGGGTCGCGCAGACCACCCTCGGTGCGCTCGTCAGCGTCGGGCTGTTGTTCGTGGGGCGCGCGATCGAGCGGCGGCGCGGCCGTGCCCTCGGTGCCACGAGCGCGATCCGTACCGTCTGAGTACCTGGAGACCCGTGCCGTACCTGGTCGTTCCGGGCACACCTGGTCGTTTCTTCTGACCAGGTGTGCCCGATCCCACCGACCATCGCGCGCGTTCGGGGAAAGAACGGGCGCGTCAGTCGCGGGGCTGGATGTTCCAGGCGTCGATGACCGGGCGGCCGTGCTCGTACCCGAGGACGCTGACCGATGCGGTACCGAGCTTCAGTACGGCACCGTCCTGCGGCGCAAGCCGGATCCACGCGGCGCCGAGGGCACGCAGCACGTGGCCGTGCGCGACGAACACGGCGTCCTGCCCCTCGGCGAGCACCGGACGAGCGCGGTTCAGGATGCGCTCGACGCGGACCCGGACTTCGGCGGCGTTCTCGCCAGGTGTGCCACCGGCGGGTACTCCGTCGGTCCAGAGGTCCCACGGCCCGTGGCGCAGCACCTTGATCTGCGGAGTGGTGAGCCCTTCGTACGCGCCGTAGTCCCACTCGTACAGGTCCTCGTCGAGCTCGGGGTCGACGCCGATCAGGTGCGCGGTGTCGCGGGCACGCTGCAGCGGACTCGACAGGGCCAACGCGAACGAGCGGTCGGCCAGGTACCGGCCGGCGCGCTTCGCCTGCTCGACACCGTTGTCCGTCAGCGGGATGTCGGTGCGGCCGGTGTGCTGCCCGCTCTTCGACCACTCCGTCTCTCCGTGACGGACGAGGACGAGTTCGCCGGGGCGTTCCGAGGTCATGAGTTCCTTCCGATCCAGAGGCCGAGCGCAGCTGCGCCGACCGAGACGACGAGCATCCCGAGGCCGTGCAGGACGGCGAGCCGGGGCTTGCCGGATCGGAGGAGCTGGACGGTCTCGACGCTCGCCGTCGAGAACGTCGTGTACCCACCCATCATGCCCGTCCCGAGCACCGCGACCGCCGGGAGCGGGATCGTCCCGGCCTGCCCGAGGCCGGTGAGCAGGCCGAGGACGAGCGATCCGGACACGTTGATCAGCACGGTCCCGAGCGGGAACCCGGCAGTCCGCGAGCGGGACGTGCGCGTCTTGACGAGGCCGTCGAGCAGGAACCGGAGCGCGGCTCCGACTCCCCCGCCGACGACGACGAGCAGCAGTTCGAGCGGGTTCACGACGCGCCTCCGTCCGGGCCGGTCGGACGCGGTCGGAGCCGCCCGGCGATCAACACCCCGAGCGCGACGGCGCCGAGCCCGAGGACGACGGACAGCAGTGCGTACCCGCTGCCCGCACCCCACCGACCGACGTCGATCAGCTGCGCGGTGTCGTCCGCGAGCGTGCTGTACGTCGTGAAGCCGCCGAGCACGCCGGTGCCGACGAACAGCCGGAGCGTGCGGCGCCCCTCGACGTCGGGCCCTCGCAGCGCGAGCGCCTCGAGCAGGAGCCCGAGACAGAAGGCCCCGACGACGTTGATCGCGAGGATCACCCAGCTGATGCCGTCGTGGCCGGGGAACGCCTCGGCGAGCAGTGCGCGGATCGCGGTCCCGATCGCGCCGCCGAGCGCGACGAGGGCGAGGAAGCGCCAGCGGAGGTGCGGCGGTCGCGCATCGGTCATCGGTACTCCTATCGCCGAGCACGCCGGATCGTCTCCGCGCGTGCGGTGTTCTCGGGATAGGGACCGTTGGCGCCTCGTGCGCGGTTGGGTCCGGCAGGCCCCACTGCCGGGTCTGACGACCCGTCCAGCGTACTGCTCAGTCGGCGACGGCGGCGATCGCCTCGACCTCGACGAGCTGGTCGTCGTAGCCGAGGACGGTCACGCCGAGCAGCGTGCTCGGCGCGTCGTGGTCTCCCATCGCGGCGCGGACGACGTCCCAGGCGGCGACGAGGTCCTGCTGCTCGGTCGTCGCGACGAGCACCCGCGTCTGGACGAGGTCGTCGATGCCGGCACCCGCGGCAGCGAGGGCGGTCCGCAGGTTCGCGATGCACTGCGCGGCCTGCCCGGCCACGTCACCGACGGCGACCGTCGCGCCGTGTTCGTCGAGCGGATAGGCCCCCGCGAGGAACACGAGCCGTGTCCCGGCCGCCACGGTGGACGCGTAGGCGTACTCCGCGACGTCACTGAGCGCTGCGGACCGGATGAGCTGGACGGCACTGGACACGGAAGCAGCCTGGCACACGACGACGAAACCCCCGGCGAGCCGGAGCTCGTCGGGGGTTTCGTGGTGCTGGTGACCCCAGCGGGATTCGAACCCGCGTTACCGCCGTGAGAGGGCAGCGTACTAGGCCGCTATACGATGGGGCCGCGGCTGTTGTCGGACTCGGAGCATGTCACCTGTGGTGACCCCAGCGGGATTCGAACCCGCGTTACCGCCGTGAGAGGGCAGCGTACTAGGCCGCTATACGATGGGGCCGTTCCGACAACTCGACAAGTATTGCACAAGCCGCGCATCGCGCCAAAACGAGGCGTGTCGCCCGGGTGTGCCGCCATGCCGCGCCCGGCATACGGCGCTCGCTGCGCGTGCAGATTCCGACAGAACACCGGTTGAACGACGCGCGTTCTGTCGCAACATGCAGACGAATCCGTTGCGTGCGCATCGAGCGACGAAACACCCGTCGAACGACGCGCGCTCTGTCGCAACATGCACGCGCATCGGTCGCGCGGCCGTGGACGCGACCGCCCATCGGACGGGAGGCCCGTGGCGGGCCCGCCACGGGCCTCCCGTCCGACCGCGCGCACGTCCGGAGCCGCACTTCGTGAGCAGGAATGGTCGCGTCGGTCGGGCCCACCCGACCATTTCTGCTCACGAAGCGACCACGGCACGGGCCCGCGCGGTCCCGCGCGGTCAGATCGTGAGCGACTCCCCCGGCCGCAGGATCTCGAGCACGCCGTGCGGGGCGAGCGCCTCGCGGAGCCGACCGGTGTGCATGCCGTAGCCGATGTCGGAGAGCGTGGCCTC
Organism: Curtobacterium sp. PhB25; assembly: GCF_004365375.1. Classification (NCBI taxonomy): domain Bacteria; kingdom Bacillati; phylum Actinomycetota; class Actinomycetes; order Micrococcales; family Microbacteriaceae; genus Curtobacterium; species Curtobacterium sp. PhB25. Next base: position 981,709 of record NZ_SODR01000001.1, read on the forward strand.
GTGGATCGGGTAGGCACGGGCCGGGGCGAGCGCGGCGACGTAGTCCATCATGTCGGCGACCTTGAGCCACGGGGCACCGACGGGTGCGGCGAGGACTTCGACGGGCACGCCCGGGTCGGTGTACGAGTCGCCGGGGTGGAAGAGCGTGCGGTTCACGAGCACGCCGGTGTTGTCGACGATCGGCACCGAGGAGTGGATGAGCTGGTGCCGCGTGCCGTGGAAGTCGAGCTCGAACGGGCCGACGGTGCGGTGGTCGCCGTCGGTGACGACCTCGACCGCGATGCCGGAGTCGGCGAGCGCCGCGCGGACGCCCTCGGGGCCGAACACCACGGCGTCGGGGTTGGCGGCGAGGATCCGGTGCAGCTGCTCGGGCGTGACGTGGTCGGGGTGTTCGTGGGTGACGACGACCGCGACGACCCCGGTCGCGTCGACGGGGCGGGTGAAGTCGCCCGGGTCGAGCACCAGGCGTGCGTCGCCGTCCGACAGGATCTGGCAGGCGTGTTCGAGCTTCGTGACCTCCATGCGGGCGACGCTACCCGCGGCGGGCCGGGCGGGGTGGGCGACTCGGAACGACGTCTCCGTCGTCGTACGACATCGGGATCGTCGTTCCGAGTCGATCCCGCCCACGCACCACCACACACCCTCACCCCGGCGGCGGCCCCGTCGTCCCCCGCACCACCAGGTGCGCCGGCGCCGCGACGATCGCTCCGGCAGCGCCGCCGTCGACCTCGGCGAGCACTGCCCGCGCCGCTGCGCGCCCCTGCGCCTCCGGGTCCTGTGCCACGGTCGTCAGGCCCACGGTGGCGCCGTACTCGTGGCCGTCGATCCCGATCACGGAGACGTCCCCCGGCACCGACAGCCCGGCCTGCCCGGCGGCGAGGAGCACCCCGAGCGCCATCTCGTCCGAGGCGCACAACACGGCAGTCGGGCGATCGGGCCCGGCCCCAGCACCGGCACCGGCACCCCCGCCGAACAGCGCGTTGCCCGCCGCGAGCCCACCGGCGAACGAGAACCGTCCGTCGAGCAGCCACCGGTCCGGCACCGCGTGTCCGGCGGCCCGCATCGCGTCGACGAACCCGTCCCGCCGCAGGTGCGGCACCGCCACGTTCATGCCGGCCTCGTCCTGCCCGCCGACGTAGGCGACCCGCCGGTGTCCGAGTCCGCACAGGTGGTCGACCGCGATCCGGGTGACGGCTCGGTCGTCGACCCCGATGTTCCGCAGGCCCGGTGCGGGTCCGCCGATGACGATCATCGGGTGCCGGGTGAGTTCGAGCTCGGCACGCTCGGTCGCGTCGAGCACCAGGGACAGCAGGACCAGAGCGTCGACACGGTGCCGCAGCATCGAACGCCGGAACGCCCGGTCGCGGTCGCCGCCCGGCCCGCCCAGGTTGTAGAGCACGAGGTCGTACCCGGCCCGCCGGAGTTCCGCGTCGACGCCGCCGAGCGCCTTGACGTAGAACCACCGGTCGATCACCGGGACGACGACGCCCACGGCGCGCTGCCGCCCGGTGGCGAGGCCGGCCGCCGCCGAGCTCGGGACGTACCCGAGTTCGTCGGCGACCCGTCGGACCTCGTCGATCGTGGTCTCCGCCACGTTCTCCATGCCGCGCAGCGCTCGCGACACCGTGGACTTCGACAGTCCCGTGACGGTCGCGATCTCCTGGATCCCCATCGATACGACCCGGAAGGCCCGTCAGCCGTCCGTGCCGTGTGTGACGCCCGCCGGACGGTCGGCTGCAGTGCCGGGGGCGGCTTGCGCGACGGCCGCTGCGGTCCGGCGCGCCCGGTGCGGTGCACGACGACCCGCTGGTGCGAGCTCGTCCCACCCGCTGTGCTGGTGCACCCGCCCGTCCGCCGAGGGCCGTGGCTGACGACGGGTGTCGTCGCCGCGAGCGGTGCGGACGGGGGCGACGGCAGGCGCGGCACCGATGCCGTCGGTGGCCCCGTCGACGACCGCGTGGCGGCGGAGCACCCGCACCCGCCACCGGTCGAGCGCCACGACCCCGAGCACGCAGACCAGCAGGGTGAGGGCCCAGCCGAGTGCCGGTCGACCGGTGACCTCGCAGAACACCGTGGCGCCGAGGAACAGGATGCCGAACATGCCGACGAAGCCGATCGCCTCTTCGATCCGGGCCGTGGGCCGGGTGGGTCCGCGCTGTGCCATGGTCGTCAACCCTTCACGCCACCGGCGGTGAGGCCGGCCACGATGCGTCGCTGGAAGATGAGGACCAGGATCACGAGCGGGATCGTGACGATCGTGCCCGCGGCCATGACCGCCGTGTACGGCTCCTGGTGCGGCTGCGACCCGGCGAACGAGGCGATCGCCACGGTCACCGGCTGCGTCGCGTCGCTCGAGAGCTGCGAGGAGATCAGGTACTCGTTCCAGCTGGAGATGAACGCCAGGATCGCCGTCGTGAACACCGCGGGGGCGGCGAGCGGCAGGATGATCCGCCGGAACGCCTGCACGCGGGTGCAGCCGTCGATGCGCGCTGCTTCCTCGAGGTCCCACGGCATCTCGCGGAAGAACGACGCGAGCGTGTAGACCGTCAGCGGCAGCACGAACGAGATGCTCGGCAGGATGAGCGCCTGGTAGGTCCCCATCCACCCGATGTCCGTGAAGAGCTGGAACAGCGGGGAGATGAGCGCGACGCCCGGGAACATCGACGCCGCCAGGATCGCGCCGGCGATGAGCGACTTGCCGCCGAACTCGAGGCGGGCGAGGGCGTACGCCGCCGTGGTGCCGACGAGCAGGGCGATGATCGTCACGACGCCGCCGATGAGCAGGCTGTTGGCGAGCGCCCGCCCGAGGTGGTTGCCGAGCGACGTGGAGAACGCCGTCGCGTAGTTGTCGAGCGTGACGTGCGTCGGCCACGGGGTGGCGTCGAACGTGAACCCGACGTCGCGGAAGCTCGTCACCACCATCCAGTAGAACGGCAGGAGGCACCACACGGCGATGACGATCGCCTGCACGGCCGTGCGGATCCGGGGGCCGGTGTCGCGGCGGACCCGGACGTCGGCGCGGTCGACGGCGCGGTCGCGTGCTGCTGCGGTGGACCGGGGGCGGTCTGCTGCGAGGGTCACTTGAGTTCACCCTTCTGCTGGGCGGCCTGCGTCTGCACGACGTTGGCGCCGAGGAACCGGACGAAGACGAACGCCACGATGAAGATCACCAGGAAGGTGATGGTCGACAGGGCCGACGCGGAGTTGAAGCCCTGCCGGATCTGTTCGACGACCAGGATCGACAGGGTCGTGGTGGCGTTGCCGGAACCACCGCCACCGCCGGTGAGGATCGCGGGCAGGTCGTACATGCGCAGCGCGTCGAGCACGCGGAACAGGATCGCGACCATCAGCGCGGGCTTGATGAGCGGCAGGGTGATGAGCACGAAGCGCTGGAACGTCGACGCGCCGTCCATCTTGCCGGCCTCGTAGACCTCCTCCGGGATCAGCTGCAGCCCGGCCAGGATGAGCAGCGCCATGAACGGTGTGGTCTTCCAGGTGTCGGCGATGATGACCGCCCACCGGGACGCCCACTCGCCGCTCGTCCACAGGATCTGCTGCCCGAGGACGTGGTTCAGGACGCCGTTCGCGTCGAAGATGAAGTACCAGAGCTTCGCGGTGACGGCCGTCGGGATCGCCCACGGCACCAGGATCGCGGCACGGACGAGCGCGCGGCCCTTGAAGTTGCGGTTCATGATGATCGCCATCCACACGCCGATGGCCGTCTCGAACGCCACGGTGACGACCGTGAAGAAGAACGTGTTGCCCATCGACACCCAGAACTGGGAGCCGAGGCTGCCAGGCGGGCAAGTGACGTTGCCGCACTGCTGGCCGAGCCAGTGCGCGTAGTTCGTGATGCCGGCGAACCCGCCCTGCACGAACAGGCCGGTGGCCTTGTCGAGGCCCTGGTCGAGCTGGAACGACTGGATGATCGCGCTGATGACCGGGTAGCCGATGACGATCGCGAGGAGCAAGATCGTCGGGCCGATGAGGTACACGGCCCACCGGCCGTGCTCGGCGTTGAGTCCGCCCTTGCGCCGTTGGCGCTTCGGTTCCATGCCCGTCGGGTTGGGGATGGCTGCGGGGATCTCGGTTGCTGCTGACACGGGTCGGCCTCCTTGCCGGGGGTGTCGGAACGCAAGTAGGGGCGGACTGGAGGCACGTGCCGGGATGGCACCGTGCCTCCAGTCCGATGCGGCGTGAGCCGCGTGTCGCTAGCTGCTGGTCGCCGCCTTGAGGGCGTCTTGCATGTCCTTCATGGCTTCGTCGACCGACTTCGATCCCTTGAGCGCCGCGTAGGTGTTGTCCTGGATCGCCTTCGTCACCGCCGGGTAGAACGGCGTGACCGGCCGCGGCTCCGCCGACTCGATCGACTTGAGCAGCGTCGGCAGGTAGGGCAGCTTCGCCGTCAGCTCGGAGTCGGTGTAGAGGTCACCGACGACCGGGGCGAGCGAACCCTGCGTCGCGAAGAACTTCTGCGTGTCGTTCGAGATGAGGAACTCGAGGAAGTCGTGCGCCGTCGCCTTGTGCTTCGAGTACACGCTGATCGCGGCGTTGTGGCCGCCGAGCGTCGAGGCACCGGTGCCGTCCGCACCCGGGATCGGTGCGATGCCGAACGTGTCCTTGACCTTGCTCGAACCGTCGGTCTTCGCCAGGTTGTAGACGTACGGCCAGTTGCGCAGGAACAGCAGCTTGCCGGCTTCGAACGCCGTGCGACCCTGCTCCTCCTGGTACGTGATCGCCTCGGCCGGGATGTTCCCGTCCTTGAACGCGTCGACCAGGTTCTGCAGGCCGGCCTTGGCGTCCGAGGTGTCGACGTCCGGGTCCCCGCTCTTGCTGAGCACCGAACCACCGGAGCCGTTGATCGCCTCGGAGGCGTTCACCGTCAGGCCCTCGTACTTCGCGAACTGCCCGGCGTAGCAGCCGATGCCCTTGTCCTTCGCGATCTGGCAGTCGGCCATCATCTCCTTCCACGTGGTCGGAGGCGTCTTGACGAGGTCCTTGCGGTAGTAGAGCAGCGCGCCGTCCGAGGTCTGCGGGGCGGCGTAGAGGGTGTCGTTGTACGTCGCGGTCTTCACCGTGGCCGGCAGCAGCTTCGAGGTGTCGATCTTCATGTCACCGGTCAGCGGCGTCAGCCAGCTCTTCGCGGCGAACTCGGCGGTCCAGACGACGTCCACGTCGACGACGTCGTAGTTGGCGTCCTTGGCCTGGAAGTGCTGCACGAGGTCGTCGTGCTGCTGGTCGGCCTGGTCGGACTGCTCCTTGAAGGTGACCTTCTCGTCGGGGTGGGCCTTGTTCCACTTCGCGATCAGCGGGCGGACGACGTTCGAGTTGTCCTTGCCCTGCACGTACGTGATGGGTCCGCGGCTGTCCTGGCCGCTCTTGGCGTCGTCCGAACCGGCGCCGGAGCTCCCGCTCGAGCAGCCGGTGAGCACGAGGCCGATGACGGCGACCCCGGCAACGGATGCGAACCGCACCCTGGAGCGTGTTGTCTTCACAGCGTTGTCTCCTCATTGAGATCACCAGGGGGCATCGATCGGGTTCGACGACACTGCCCTGGAGCAGGCGCCGCTGCCTGCTGGTGGAGGAAGCTACGCCCGCCGCAGGGGTTCCGCAACCGGTTGCATCGGTTCCGTGACCTGAGCGTGACCTTGGAAGTCCCGGAGACTTCCTGGGTGAGCGCTCACCCTCGTTCGAGGGACCCCTGCGCGCCACTGCGGAACTCCGCATGAACACCGCCACCGGTGTCCCGCACCGTTGTCCGCACCCACGGCCCCACGTAGCGTCCACGACATGGCCACCCTCCACCCCGCCGACACCGTGCCCGCACCGCGCCGTGTCATCGGCGTCGACCTCGACGCCCCGCTCCCCCGTCTCGTCGCCGACGAGACCGGCGAGTCCGCCATGGTGATCGGCTACCGCGGCGGCCACCCCACCGGCACCCTCGACGTACTGCTCACCGACGACCCCGCAGACGCGGCCCGCGCCCTCGAGGCGCTGCAGGAGACCGTCCTGGCCGACGTCCCTGCGGTGTCCGACGACGACCTGCCGACCATCTCGGTCGTCGTGTCCACGATCGTCGACCGCGTCGAGGACCTCGGCAAGCTGCTCGACGTCCTCGAGCACCTCGACTACCCGCGGCACGAGGTCATCCTCGTCGACAACCGCGTCCGCGTCCCCGCCGGCGACGCGCTGCCCGCGATGCTCGCCGGGCGGAACGTCCGCCTCGTCGAGGAACGCCGCCCCGGTCTGTCCGCCGGACGGAACGCCGGTGTCGCCGCCGCGACCGGCGACGTCATCGCCTTCACCGACGACGACGTCCGCGTCGACCCGCAGTGGCTCCGCGCCATCGGGTCCCGGTTCGTCAGCGAGCCCGGCTTGGACGCCGTCACCGGCGTGATCCTGCCGAGCGAGCTCACCACCCCCGCCCAGATCTGGTACGAGGCGTACTACGGCGGGTTCAGCGCCGAGCGCACCTTCTCGCCCGTGACGATCGTCCCGGACGACGTGCAGGGCACCATGCGGCACGCCCGCGTCTCGGCGGTCACCCCGTCCGGCGAGGTCCTCAAGCACTTCGCCGTCTACGGCATCGGCGCGTACGGCGCCGGCGCGAACATGGCCTACCGTCGCACCCTGATCGAGGCCGTCGGCGGCTTCGACCACACCCTCGGCGCCGGCTCCCCCGCCCGTGGTGGCGAGGACCTGGCGATGTTCATCGAGACGCTGTGGCGCGGCGGGAAGATCGGCTTCGAGCCCCGCGCGGTCGTGCACCACCGGCACCGCCAGACCATCGAGGACCTGCACAAGCAGCTGCACGGCAACGGCGTCGGCTTCACCGCGCTGATGTTCGCGCTCGCCGCGAAGGACAAGCGGCACGTCGCCGTCCTCGCACGCCTGATGCCGCTCGCTGCGAAGGTCAAGTCGAAGCAGATGCTCTCCCGCCTGGCCGGACGCCGGGACGCCGCGACCGAGGTCACCAACGACGCCTCGACCACGCGCATCCCGAAGACCCTGGCGTACCACGAGCTGCGCGGGTTCCCCGCCGGCCCGGCCGCCTGGTTCCGCAGCCGACGCCGCTGGCGCGACGTCGAGGCCGGCCGCTTCCGGCCGTAGTCGCGCAGCGTGACGGACGGGAGGCCCGTGGCAGTGTCGCCACGGGCCTCCCGTCCGTTCGTTGTCGGGTCCGACCGACGCGGTACGACACTCGCGATGTCGCACGACGTCGAGGACGTCGCCCCCACGCGCACGCAACCGTTGCGCACGCAACAAGCGACAAGACACGTGTCGTACGACGACCGTCTTGTCGCAAACCGGGTGCGGCGACCCCGCCCAGCCGCGCCCGGCGCCCGGCGCCTCAGCGCGCGGTCAGCCGCCCGGCCAGGTACCGCCACGGCCCGCCCAGCGCGGCCGTCAGCTCGGCGCGCTTGAGCCCGCGCGTCGCCTCGGTGAACTCGGCGTCGACGGGCCAGCCGCCGCTCGCGTCGACGGGGCGCTCGTCGGCACCCTGCCCGAGCGCGCCGAGCCGGCGGAGCGCGCCGGCCGCACGCCGCAGCACCGCGAACGCCGTCGAGGGCCGCAGCACGAGCTTCGTCACCCAGGCGCCGAGCCCGGTGCCGTAGCCGATCGCCTGCGAGCGCAACGCGGCACGGTCCTTGCGGTGCTCGTGCCAGACGACGGCCGAGGGCTCCACGGCGAGCGCCCCACCGGCGAGCAGGACGCGGGTGAACAGGTCGGGGTCCTCACCGGCTCGGGCGCGGGTGCCGGGGCCGAGGGCGACGTCGAAGCCGCCGAGCTGGCGGACGGCGTCGCGGCGCACGGACATGTTCGCGCCCGTGCCGAACGCGCCGACGGTGAAGGGGAACAGGGGCTCGTCGACGGGCGGGGCGGACGTGCGGTACACCCGGCGCTCGAGGTTCCGCGCCCAGGTCACCCGCTCGTCGAAGAAGCGCTGCGTGGGGGTGCGGAGCTCGCCGCTGGGGACGAGTCCGGTGACGCACCAGACGTCGGCGTCGCGCTCGTAGGCGGCGGCGATGGCGGCCATCCAGTCGCGGTCGACGACGACGTCGTCGTCGATGAACGCGACGATGCCGCCGGTGGCGCGGGCGAGTCCGGCGTTGCGGGCGCGGGAGACGCCGGCACGTGCCTCGAGGACGTAGTGCACGCGCGGGTCGTCGACGGCGGCCACGACGTCGCGGGTGCCGCTGGTGACGGGCGCGTTGTCGACGACGAACAGCTCGAAGTCGTCGTACGCGGAGTCGAGGACGGAGCGCACGGCGCGGGCGAGCGCCACCGGGCGCTCGCGGGTGCCGATGACGACGGAGACGCGCGCGCCGTCCGCGGGGGCGTCGACCGGGAGGCCCGGGGCCGGCAACCGACGCAGGGCCGGTCCCAGCTCGGCCGGGTCCACCGCCCCGCGGTCGTCGACGCGCACGTCGACGAACCCCGCGACGTCGCGGCCGTCGCGCACCATGAGGCGGGCGCGGCGGAAGCCGCCGGCGCCGGCGAGGTGCACGGTGTCGGCGGCGAGCGCCGCGGACCGGTCGACGGCGCCGACCCAGGCAGCTCCGACCCAGGTGGGGGCGTCGGGCGAGGGCATCGCGGGGTCGAGCGTGAGGGCTCGTTCCGCGGTGGTGGTGTGGTCGGTCATGTTCGTCCCGTCGGGCCGGTCTGGTCGGGTGGACGTGGCAATGCTCCGCGCGCGTCGAGAGGGGGTCAACCGCGATGCTCGGAGGATGCGGGGAGGCTGCGGTTTGCCGCCACTAGACTCGCGGGAGACGCCGGTCGACCCGCCGGTGCGACCCCGGTCCCCGCCGGACACGAGGAGGACGCATGCCGCTGGCCCGAACGATGGACCGGCTCGGCCTGACCAGGCGTCCACGCCCGACGTTGCACCTGGTTCCGGACCCCGAAGCGTCCGACCTCGTCGTGGTGCACCTCGATGCCGACGACGCCGCGTGCGGCACGTGCGGGCACGCCCAGGCGGCACACGAGCACTACCGTCCGGGCACGGACTGCGCGCTCTGCGACTGCCCGAAGTTCCGCCGCGCCCGCTGACGAGATCCCCCTCGCGCGATCCCCCTCGCGCCCCCCCCCCCCCGGATCGGGGGCGCCTGCGGGAAACCGCCGTTCCCCCGCAGGTGGTCCCGACCTCCCTTGTCGGTGCTGCCGGGCCCGCTTAGCGTCGCGGACATGGCCATCACTCCCACGCCACTCGCGTGCATCGTCCTCGCCCACGAGGACCCGACGCACGTCCGTCGGCTCGTGGCGGCGCTCGACCCGTTCCCGGTGTTCCTGCACTGCGACGCGAGCACCGACGACGACGTCTTCGAGGCGATGACCGCCGGCCTGCCCGAGCGGGTGCACGTGCTGCCGCGGATGCGCACCGGGTGGGCGAAGTGGGAGAACGTCGCGGCCGAGGTCGCCGGCTACCGTGCTGCCCTGGCGCAGACCGACGCCACGCACGTGGCGCTGCTGACCGGCAGCGACTACCCGCTGGCCGACGCCGACGAGATCTCGGCGCTCCTGACCGCGAACCCCGGGCGGTCGTTCGTCGAGGCGAAGCCGCTCCCGCACCCCGCGTGGGGTCGCGACGGCGGTCGGTCGCGCGTGCGGTTCCGGCACTGGGCGTGGCGGAAGCACATGCTGCGCCTGCCGGTCCCCCGTCGGGTCCCGCGCGACGTCGTGTTCGGCGGCGGCTCGCAGCTCAAGGTCCTGGCCCGCCACCACGCGCAGGGGGTCGTCGACGTGTTCGACGGGCGCCCCGACCTGGTGGCGTTCTGGGAGCGGGTGTGGATCGGCGACGAGACCTTCGTGCCGTCGGTCCTGCTGACCCCGGCGTTCACCCCGGACTTCGCGGACGCCCACGCGGTGCAGCCGCTCTGGTGGATCGGGTGGGACGGCACGAAGCAGAAGAGCCCGCCGTGGCTCGGGATCGAGGACGCCGGCCGGGTGCTGGAGCGTCGTACCGCGGCTGACCAGTCGACCCCGTACGTGTTCGCCCGGAAGTTCTCGACGTCCCGGAGCACCGACCTGCTCGACGTGGTCGACGCGACCTTCGGGCTCCGCACGTCCGCCGACGACCAGCCGGTGGTGGTGGCACAGTGACCGTCCCCCAGACCCGACGCGAGGCGCGTGCGGCCGAGGCGGCCGCGCTGGCTGCACAGCCCGACGACGACGAGCTCGAGGCGTCCGTGCAGCCGGCGGCCCCCGGCGCGCTGTCCACCGACACGGACTCGATCGCCGTCGCACGCGGCTCGTCCGTCCTGTTCGGCCGGGGCCTGCTGTACGTGGTCGTCTGGTCGATGCAGCTCGTCGTGAGCTCGCTGATCTCCCCCGTGCTCGCGCACCTGATGCCACCGGCAGAGTTCGGCGTGCTGGCCTCGGCGATCGCGCTGTACCAGGCCCTGGTGGTCGTGGCCGTCTGCGGCATCGACCAGGCGTCGGTGCTGCAGCGCGCCGAGGACGGCGACGACCGGCGTGCCCGCGGCCTGATGTTCGTCGGCATGGTCACCGCGGTCACCGTCACCGTGTTCGCCCTGGTGTCGATCCCGCTCTGGGGCGACGCCGCGGGCTTCGTCGACCAGCACCCCCTGCTGCTGGTCGCCGTGCTCTGGACCGGGCCCGCCGCGATCGTGCAGCTGTCCCTCGCGTTGCTCGTCGCCCAGGACCGCATCCGCGTGTTCGCCGTGACGAGCCTGCTGTCGTCCGTCGGCGGGTCGATCATCGGTCTCGGGCTCCTCGCCGCCGTGCACGCTGACGCGACCACGTACGCGTGGGGCGGGGTCGTGGCGCAGGGCGCTGCGATGGTCATCGGCATCATCGCCACGAAGCCGCGGTTCCGCGGGCTCTTCGACCACCGCACCACGGTCCGGGCGTTCAAGCTCGGTGTCCCGATCGCGCTCGGCAGCCTGTCGTACTTCGTCCTGAACGCCGGTGACCGGCTCGTCGTGCAGCGTCTGCTCGGTGCCGACGAGGTGGCCCGCTACCAGATCGCCTACGTCGTCGGCTCCGCGGTCATCCTGCTGTTGACCTTCACGAACCAGGCCTGGGCGCCGCACTTCGCCGCCCTCCGCGACGCCGTGGCCCGCCGCCGGCTCGCCATGCACGCCCGGGACGAGCTCTACATGCTCCTCGCCCCCGTGCTCGTCGCCGTCACCCTCGTGTCGCCGGTGGCGCTGCCGATCCTGGCCCCGGCGTCGTACCGGGTCGAGTCCCTCACCGTCGTCGTCTTCGTGGTCGCCCTGACCGCGTTCCCGGTGGTCGCGAGCGGTGCGACCGGCCGGCTCCTGCTGGTCGAGCGCCGCGGCGTGACGGTCGGCGTCATCGGCGCCGTCGCCGGTGTCGTGAACATCGCGGCGAACCTGGTGCTGGTGCCCCTGACGGGCATCGTCGGCGCGGGCATCGCCACGGTCATCGCCTACGCCATCCTCGCCGCACTGCAGCAGGCCTCCCTGCCGGACCGCCGTGAGTGGCGCGGCCCTCGACGCCGGGTGCTGCTCGCCATCGCGATCGCGATCGCCGTCGCCGCGGCCTCGCTCCTGCCCCCACAGGACCTCGCCTGGAACATCGTGCGCATCGTCGGCGTCGCCGCGTGCCTGCCCTGGTTCTTCCGCCGCCTGAAACTCGCTCGCGGAGGATCCGCATGACCCGTCCCACCCCCCGTCCGCTGCGTGTCGTCGTCGCCACCAACGGACTCGCCATCACCGGCGGTGTCGAACGCTGCGTCGTCGAGGACGTCGGCGAGCTCGTCGCGGCCGGCCACGAGGTCGAGGTGTGGCACCGCGCCGGTCCGGACGGCGACCCGGACGAGGGCCGCGCGGTGTTCGACCGGCTCGGTGTCCGACTGCGCCACGCCCGCGACTACCGCTTCGGCATCCGGACCGCCCCGACGGACGTGTTCCGCTTCGTCCGTGAGGGCCTGCGCCTCCGCCGGTCACGCCCGGACGTGCTGTGGCTGAACCGTCCGGAGTTCCTGCCGTGGGGCCGCGTCGTGTCCTTCGTGTCCGGCGTCCCCCTGGCCGTGCACCTGCACCACGCCCCGAACTACCGTCGGCTCGGCCCGTTCGCCGGCGGCCGGACCCGGTACCTCGCGGTCTCGGCGGCGATGGCCCGTGCGTGGACCGCCGTCGGTGCCCCGCCGGACCGCGTCGACGTGGTCCCGAACGGCGTGGACACCGCGGCGTTCCCCGCCGCCACGCCGGCGAGCACACGCCGAGCACGCGCTGCGCTCGGCCTCGACCAGGACCGCCCCGTGGTGCTCTACTACGGACGGCTCACGCGGTCGAAGGGCGTCCTGGCCCTCCTGGAGGCGTGGGGTCGCGTCCACGCGTCGGCCCGCGTCCTCGTCGGGCCCGGCACACCGCCCGCCCCGGCTCCGGTGCTCGTCCTGGCGGGTGCGCTGTACCCACAGGACGCCCCCGCCGTGCACCGCGCGATCGCCGCGTTGCCCGAGGGATCCGTGGTCGTGGTGCCCGAGCGCGACGACGTCGTCCCCCTGCTGCACGCCGCCGACGTCGTGGTGGCTCCCTCCATCGAGCCCGAGGGGTTCGGCCGCGTGGTCGTCGAGGCGATGTCCACCGGACGCCCCGTCGTCGCGGCGGCGTCGGGCGGCACCGCCGAGATCCTCAGCGGCGAGTGGACGCGCTTCACCGTCGACCCCACCGAGACCGCCGCGCTGGCCGACAAGGTCCTCGAGGCGCTGCACGCGGCCGAGACCGAACCGGGACTCGCGGACCGGTGCCGCGCCTGGGTGCGGGACCGGTACGGCCGGGAGCGGCACGTCGCGGCGCTGCTCCGGGCGCTCGAGGCGCACGCAAAGCACTGATGGACGAAGACCGAGCGGTGCCGACGACGACGTCGGCACCGCTCAGTCGTTCGGGTCCGTCGTCGCGGTGTCGTCCGGCAGCGACGCGCTCGGCGCGGCACCGTCCGCCGGCACGTCGATCGTCATCCAGTCGATGAGGAGCGACCCGGCGGCGTCCGCCGGTGGGTTCCCGTCGTTCGACCCGGCCTGCACCACGAGGTGCATCCGAGCGGTCGGGATGTTCTCCGTGGTCGTGCCGACGACCTCGTCGTCGACCAGGAACGACATCCGGTCGGCGGTCCACTCGATCGTGTACGTGTGCCAGTCCTGCAGCGACGCCTCGGTCTGCTGGTGGATGCACTTCTCGGCCGGGTCGGCCAGGCAGTGCACGTTCAGCCAGGCGGGCGCGCCGAGCGCTCCCTCCGGGAAGTCGATCTCACCGTCCGACCACAGGTTCTCGTCGCTCCACAGCAGCACGGCGACGCCGTAGCCGTCGACCTCGTCGCTGCGCATCCGGATGCTGTACCGGCCGGCGGTCTGCCCGCCCCACTCGCCGTCGACGAGCGGCACGACACCGCCCGCCAGCGGCACCCCGGCGCGCGTGGTGCGCAGACGCACGTCGAGCACGCCGTCGTGCGCCGACAGGGTGGACGCCTGGTAGCGTCCCGTCCCCGCGGTGTCGGCGAACCCGTGGTACGCGACGAACCGGTCCGAGTACCGGGACTCGAAGGTCCGGTTCGTGGCGGCGTCGGCGAAGTCCTCGCCGAACACCCGGGTCCACCCCTCGGGCTCGGAGCTCGGCATCGAGACGCCGCTCGGGTCGTCGAGGGTCACGTCGTCACCGTTCGCCGTGGTGGTCGCGGTCGTGGTGCCGGCGACGATGCCGGCAGCCACGAGCAGGGCGCCGGCCGCGAGCGCGGTCCGGCGGGTGCCGGGGCGCCGCGGCGGCCGGTGCCGGGACAGGCCGCGACCGTGTGCCGGTGGGGCGCCGTGGGCGGATGCCGCGTCGTCGGCGACGTGTTCCGACCAGGTGCGGCGGGCCTCCTGGCCGTCGCCCTGCTCGTCGGTCACCCGGTCGTCCACGCGCGGATCTCGGAGAGACCGACGTTGCCGGTGCTGTTCGAGACGCCCGTCACCGTGAACCGCACCCAGGTGACGTCACGCGGGGTGAAGTCGACCGTCAGGGCGTCGCCGCCGTTCGGCAGTGTGCCCACCGCGACCTGGCTGCCGTCCGAGAACGTCAGGGTGCCGCTGGTGACCTGGTCCGAGCTGTTCGGGCGGTCGTTCAGGACGATCCGACCGAGGTGCTGCGAGGCGGCCCAGTCCAGCTGGATCCACACCCCGGTCCGGCCCCACGGGGCGACCCACTCGGCCGTCGGGTTGTCGGGGTAGCCCGACACGACGCCGTCGACGGCCTTCGCGACGGTCTGCCCGGTGGACTGGTCGTCCCACGCGGCGGTCGGGGTGGCCGACCCGGTGACGTCCGACAGCGTCGGCGTCGGGTTCGGCGTCGGCGTCGGGGTGGGCGTGGGGGTCGGCGTCGGCGTGGGCGTCGGCGTGGTGTCCGCCGGCCGGAACGCCCGGATCTCGGCGAGGCCGACGTTCCGGGTCGTGCTGCTCACGGAACCGACCGTGAACCGCACCCAGGTGACCTGGCGGGCGCTGAACGCGACACGCTGCACGGCTCCCCCGTTGTCGAGCGACGGGACGGCGACGCTGGTGCCGTCGGAGAACGTCAGCGTGCCGCCGGTCACCTGGTCGTCGCTGTTCGGCCGGTCGGCCAGGTCGATCTCGTGCAGCGTGGTTCCCGCGGACCAGTTCAGCTGGATCCACGTGCCCGCCCGGCCGCCGGGCGCCGCCCACTCGGCCGTCGGAGCGTCCGGGTAGCCGCTCACGACGCCGTCGACGGCCTTCACGGCGGTCTGACCGTCGGCCGGGTTCTCGGCGCTCGCGGTGACGGTCGCGCCGGCGGTGACGTCGGTGCCCTGCGAGGTCGGCGGGTCCGTCGGGGGCTGGGCCGACGAGCCGACGGCGTACTGCCGGCTCAGCCAGGAGCCCTCCGGGCGCGACGCGCAGGCGGAGGTGGAACCACAGGTCTCACCGTCGTACGCGGCGTAGGCGAAGAAGGCGGCGGCCTTCGCGGCCGTCTGCGCGGAGCTCAGGTTCGACGGGCGGTCCGCGATCGGGTACCCGAGGTAGCCCGTGAACGTGTGCGCCGCCGTGTACGCGGACTGCGCCTGGTCGGCGAGGTACGCGACGGTGTGGTGGTCGCTGTGGTCGCCGTCGCCGTACGTGCCGCCGTGGTCGAGCGTGTGGACCTCGGTCGGCGCGTACCCGGTGACGAGCCCGGAGAACGTCGCGCGCAGGTCGGTCAGCGAGAAGGACGTCGGTTGGGCTGCCCCGGCGACGGTGTGGATCGTGCTGATCTGGCCCTCGTAGAGCTTCTCCAGGCTCTCGCTGCCCGTGGCCGCGAAGCCGGAGCCGTCGATGTTGCCGTCCGGCAGCTCGAGGAACACCAGGCTGAGCCGCGGGGCCGTCGCCAGGGTCGCCGTGCGGAGCGTGTGGCCGGCGACCGAGAGCTGCCCGGCGGTCCAGTTCGACGAGACGCCGGCGATCGACGCGTACGACGCCATCAACCCGTTCTCGCGGGACTGCCAGTACCAGGCGGGCTTGCCGGCGTCACCGGCGGTGACGATGACCGAGCGGACGCACTTGCCGGCGTCGATGTCGGCGCGGAGCTCGGTTCCGGAGAACAGCAGGTCGTCGTCGGCGTGCGCCACCATCGTGAGGACCCGGCCGGCGCTGCAGTCGGCGTTCGCGGCGGCCGTGCCACCCGTCGGTGTGCTGCTGGGCGTCGGCGTCGGTGTGGGCGTCGGCGTACTGGTCGGCGTGCTCGGCGGCGGTGTCTTCCGACCTCGTGCGTCGGCGGACATCGCACCGCCGGGTCCGGCGATGACGGCGACGACGACCGCCAGGACCCCCAGGACCGCCGCGGCGGACGCGGCGCGCGTGCGCCACGTCCGCCGGGAGGCCCGGGCCGTGCGTTCCTCAGTTCGTCGCATGCGCCAGCCCAGCCGGGGTCAGTTCGTAGACGGCGGTGGTGCCGGAGCCGAAGACGCGCTTCCAGTAGGGCGAGTCGGCCATCGCGGCCGCGAGCTCCTGGTAGTCGGCGTCGGTCTGGTACCCGTACCGCTCGTCGTAGGCGCCGAAGGGCTCGGCGACCAGTGCGTAGTACTTCGTCGCCGGCCAGTCCAGGACGAGCTGGCGGGTCATCGTGGACACGTCGGCCTCGGCGTCGTAGCCCTCCGGCTCCGGGTACGCCCCGAGGACCTCGCGGGACAGCGCCCCGACGTCGAAGTAGCGTGCGCCGGTGTTGCTCGGGACGGCGTTCGCCGAACCGGTCAGCAGCATCATGGAGCCCTTCGGCGCGGTCGCGTCGTAGAACTGCGTCGCCGCCGACTGGCTGCGCGTCGGGACGCGGTTCCAGTCGAGGGCGGTCTGACCGAACGCGCCGATGCCGACCATCGCGGCGACCGCGGCCGCAGCGACGACGACCTTGACCGCCGTGGGCTGCACCGCACGGGTGACGAGTCGACCGACGGGAGCCAGCCGGCCGCTGGGCATCGGGAGCCCCGCCGCCAGGATCGCGATCCACGGTGTCGCGAACAGCACGACGCGGAAGATGCCCTCCTGGCCGTAGTTCGTCGCGACGAGCAGCGAGATCGGGCTCGCTGCCGTGGCCAGCAGTCCCCAGTGCACGCGGTCGCGGCGCATCAGCACGGTGATCACGGCGACGAGGCCGAGGACCACGAGGGCCGCCGCGGGGATGTCGAACGCGAGCCGTGTGACGAGCGGCTTCGGCAGGACCGTCATGTCGTGCGACGGCGGCTGCACGTTGTCGAGCACCTTGCCGACGGCTCCCAGGGACAGGAACTTGCCGAGGATGTCGTCGTTCAGCAGGGCGAAGCCGACGGCGGGGACGAGCACCACGACGGGGAGCCACCAGGGGCGGAGCAGTCGGAACACGATGAGCGTCACGAGTGCGGCGACCGTCAGGTACGGGGAGATCTGGTGGGTGACGACCAGCACGATGCCGATCAGGGTGATCGCGATGATCCGGGACAGGCCGACGCGGCGGGCCCGCAGGATCGTCGAGCGGACGCCGTCGGCGGCGGTCACCGCGGTGCGTCGCAGCGGGCCGACGGCCAGCACGAGGATCACCAGGGACATCAGGATGCCCACCGACTGCGGCGAGAAGTACGTCGTGTTGAGCGAGCCGGTCATCGCGGTCAGGAACGCGGCGATCCAGGGGCGACGGTTGCCCGGCAGCCAGTTGGCGGCCAGGACCCCGACGGCGATCGTCGTGCTGAAGGCCAGCAGGACGGGGACCCACGCGGCGATGGTCATCGCGTTGTCGATCCCGCCGACGTCCGCGACCCAGGCGCCGCCGGCGAACAGGCCGGACCACGTCTGGAAGATGTCGGCGGCGGGGTTCGTCGAACCCCAGCGGCGGATGTACTCGAGCACGCCGATGTGACGGGCGGCCGCCATCACGGTGGGCATGCCGTAGGTGATGGCCTGTGCGAGCTGGATCGACCCGCCGAGCACGACGACCGGGATCGCGAGTCCGCGACCGCGCACCAGGGCGACGACGGCAGCGGCGACGACGATCGCCAGTCCGATGACCAGGCCGGGGCCGAGCGACCCGAACAGCCCGTCCGGCACCGGGTCGCCGATGTGCGTGAGCGCGGCGACGACGATGACGAGCAGGCCGACGACCGAGCCGGCGGTGACGGTGTCGGTGGTGGTCCAGCGCCGGGCCGTGGCGCCCTCGGCGGCCGGCTCGAGGCGGGCGCGCTGCAGTTCGGCGACGTCACGCGGCACGGCGATCGCCAGGGCGACGGCGGTGAGCACGACGACCCCGACGAACGGCACCGTGGGGTTCCAGAGCTGGAACGTCGCCATCGTGTAGCCGATGCCGATCGTGCCGACGAGCGACGCCGTGACCGCGAAGACGCTGAAGCGTGCCAGCGGCATCGGGCGGACGAGCAGCAGGGGTGCGACGCCGAGCAGCGCGAACAGGTACACGCCGATCGCACTCCCCCGCAGTACCGGGAGTCCGGCGATCGCGGCAACCCCGGCGACGAGGAGCGTCAGGACGACGATCGCCGCTG
Source organism: Curtobacterium sp. PhB25 (assembly GCF_004365375.1). Classification (NCBI taxonomy): domain Bacteria; kingdom Bacillati; phylum Actinomycetota; class Actinomycetes; order Micrococcales; family Microbacteriaceae; genus Curtobacterium; species Curtobacterium sp. PhB25. Next base: position 999,682 of record NZ_SODR01000001.1, read on the forward strand.
CGGTGAGTCGTGCGATCGGGCTCATCGCGTCCACCGCGAGCGGGCGGGCGGGACCGGCCGAGGCCAGACCGTGCCGGAGCTCGTGGCGACCGCGGGCGTTCCGGTCGATCGTGCCACCACCACGCAGTCGTTCGACGAGCGCCAGGAACGGCGCCGTCAGGACCGAGCGCTGCTCGACCCCGCGCAGCCGCCGCTGGGTGGCGGCGAACTCGGCGTCGACCGCGTCGGGCACGCGGTCCGCGTCACCGGGCTGGTCGCCGGCGATGTCCGTCGCACGGTCGCCCTGCTCGAGGCCGAGTCGTGCGAAGGCGCTGAGCGCCTCGGGCGCTGCGTCCACCGATGCGGTGAGCGACTCGCGGTCGATGGCGTTCTTGGTCATCCAGGCTCCGAGTCCGTGGCCGTGCGCGGCTGCAGCGGCGCGGAGCGACGCGACGTCGTCCGCCGATCGCTGCCACGCGATGGCGGCCGGTTCGACGGCGATCGCGGATCCGGCGAACAGCAGTCGTGTGAAGAGGTCGAGGTCGTCGCCGGCACCGACGCGGGTGCCCGGTCCGAAGGCGGTGTCGAAGCCGCCGATCCGGAGCGCGGTCGCGCGGTGCACGGCGAGGTTGTCACCGGTGCCGTAGGCAGCGGCGGCGAAGGGGTGGTGCGGGGGCGCGTCGTCGGTGCCGTCGAGGCGGAACACCCGACGGCGGACGGTGCGGCCGGCTGCGGTGCGGTCGTCGTGCCAGCGCTGCGCGGGGGTGCGCAGTTCGGCGCTCGGGACGAGCCCGGTGACGCAGGCGACGTCGGGGTCCGCGGCGAAGGCGGTGGCCAACGCGGCGACCCAGTCACCGTCCACGACGGCGCCCTCGGCGACGAACGCGACGACCTCGCCGCTCGCGGCGAGGAGTCCGGCGTTGCGGGCGGCGGCGAGGCCACCGGTCGGCGCGGCGATCGTGGTGACGCGCCGACCGCCGATCTCGACCGTCGCGGTGCCGCTGTCGTCGGCGCCGTGCGAGACGACGACGACGTCGAAGTCGGGGTACTCGTTGGCGAGCACCGACCGCATGGTGGTGCCAGCGGCCCCGTCCGTGCAGAGCACCACGGTGACGGACGGCAGCACCAGACCTGCTGCCGGCCGACGCTCGGGCACCGGCATCGGCCGGATCGCGCGCTGGAGGGTGCGGACGTCGATGGTCCCACCGATGCGGCGACGCTCGGTGATGTCCGCCTCGACGAAGCCGAGCGGCTCGCCGTGGTCGCGGACGAGCAGTCGAGCGCGCCGGTAGCCCGCGGCGCCCTCGAGTGCGACCACGTCACGGTGGCTGGACGCGTGCACGTCGGCGCGGTCGACCTCGCCGACCCACAGGGCGCCGTCCCACGTCGGGGACAGCGGCCCGGTCACGATCGGCGAGATGACCATCGCCAGGGTCGCGCGGGTCACCGCGTCCCCACCGGCTGGGGGACGGGGACGGCCGCCGGGGTGCGGACGACGACGCCACCGAGGACCCGCCCGACGGCGTAGCCCGTGACGGTCGACGCGACGGAGAGCACGATCGCGAAGGCACGCAGGGCACCGCCGCGACCGATGTGGCGCAGTTCGCGCAGCACCGCTCCGGGGATGACCTTCGTCAGGTACGTCGACTCGCTGGCGAGCGAGTCACCCGTGCCGACGCGACGGCTCAGGACGGCCTTCGAGATGCCCTCGTAGTAGCTGCGACGGCGCAGGTAGCGCATCGTCACGCGGTCCGGGGAGACCCGGTGCGAGACGTTCGAGCGCGGTTCGTGGCGGATGCGCGCACCCGGACGGGCCTGGGCGATGCGGATGCAGAGTTCGGTCTCCTCGCAGCCGAGCGGCTGGTTGCCGACGCGGCCGATGCCGGAGCGGAACCCGCCGGCGAGCATGATCGCGTCACGGCGGAACGCCATGCTCGAGCCGATGACGTTGCGCACGTCGCCGGGGGTCTCGGGCAGGCCGCGGTAGGAGCAGCCGACGATCCAGAGGAGTTCGTCGGCGTACGGGCCGGCACCGGTGGCGGTGGGCCAGGACGGTGTGGCCCGGCCGCCGACGCCGACGACGTCCGGGTCCTCGAGGGCGGTGAGCATGTGGCCGAGCCAGTCCGGGTCGGCCGTCGCGTCGTCGTCCAGGAACGCGACGACGTCGGCGTCGGTGAGGGCGACGCCCGTGTTGCGGGCACCGGACAGGCCGCGGTCCTCGGTGTTCGGGACGACGCGGAGCTCGGGCCAGCGCGCCGCGGCGCGGGCGAGGAGCTCGGGTTCGTGGTCGATCACGACGACGACCTCGGGGGCCTCGGGCTGGCGCTTGGCGGACTCGACGCTGTCCTGCAGGTCGCCCCAGCGCTGCTGGGTGTAGGCGCAGATGACGACCGCGACGGTCGTCACGCGACTTCCTCCTCGAGGCTGGCGACGGCCGCGACGGGGGCGCCGTGCGGGGCGTGCGCGCCGAGCGGGGCGTGCCCGGCCGCGTGGACCGGAGCGTGCGGCGTGGAAGCGTGCGGTGCGGAAGCGTGCGGTACGGCGGCCAGCTGCTCGGCCGGCGGCACGACGCTCATCGCGGCGCGACGGACCTCGGAGCGGCCGATCGCTGCGCGACGACGCTCGTGCATGATCGACTTCAGCACCCGGATGCCGTCGGTCACGGCGTTCAGGTTGCTCGAGCCGTGCACGCGGAGCTTCTCGTGGCTGGGGACCTCGGTGATCGCGAGCTCGGCGGCCGACCAGCGGCAGGTGAGGACGGTCTCGATCTCGAACCCGTCGCCCCAGAGCATCGAGCCGTCGGACGGCTTCGGCAGCTCGGAGGACAGCAGGCCGATCTCCGGCAGGACGTCGGCCCAGAAGGCGTTGTAGCCGTAGCAGAGGTCGCTGTAGCGGGTGCCGAGGATGATGTTGCAGAGCATGTTCAGGCCACGGTTGCCCAGGTTGCGGACGATCGTGATGTCGTCGCTGCCGCCGCCGAGCGAGTAGCGGGTGCCCTTCGCGACATCGGCGCCCTCGACGAGTGCCTGCACGAAGCGCGGGATCTCGTCCGGGTCGGCGGAGCAGTCGGCGTCGAACATGACGACGACGTCGCCGGTGACGGCCTCGAACCCGCAGGCGAGGGCGTTGCCCTTGCCCTTGCGGGTCTGGTGCACGACGCGGATGTCGGGCATCACGCGCTGCGCGGTGGCGATGGTGTCGTCGACGGAGTTGCCGTCGACCAGGATCACCTCGTACACCGGCGGGAGCTTCGGCAGGATGATCTCGAGGTTTCGGGCCTCGTTCCGCGCCGGGATGACGACGGAGACCCTCGGGTCTGCAGGGCGAACGGTACGTGCGGGCATGGGCGCGGTCCTGTCGGGTCAGGGTTGCTGTCGGGTTGTGGCTCGTGTGACGAGCGGCGCGTCCTCGGATGACGCATCGACGACGGTGACCGTCGTCGGTCGAGCAGCGGGACGCGGGTACGACGCCGCCGGCTTCGCAGGTGAGTGGGTACTCTCCCCCGCGTGTCCAACCATCGTCGCGGGCTGGCAGGCGGTCAATGCGCGGTGCGGTCCATTGCGGACACTCGGCCGCGGATACGGAAACCCGCAACACCGCGTGCCGGCCACGTGCCGTGGACGCAGGGGCAGACGTGACGGGAGGCCCGGTGCCAGCCCGCCCCGCGCCTCCCGTCCGCTTCCTGGTCGCGACCACCGCGCCCGGTGAGCAGAAGACGTCGCCTCCGGACCGCAGAGGCGACGTCTTCTGCTCACTCGATGCGCGCAGCCGCTCAGTTCCGGGCCGCACCCTCCGTCGCGAACGCCGCACGCAGCGCCGTCGCGAGGTCGGCCACGTGCGGTTCCCGCAGCAGCGAGCTGTGCTCGGCCGCGATCCGCACGGTCTCGGTCCGCCCGCGCAGCAGCGCGGACCAGCCGGTCGCGTCCGGGTTCGCATCGGCGAGCACGTACGTCGCCCGTCCGTGGAACGGCGTCGGGTGGTGCCGCCGGGTGACGAGCTCGGCCTGGTCGAAGAAGGCGTCGAAGTCCTTCTGCCCGCCGTGCCGCAGCACGCCAGCGCTGTAGGCCCGCGCGCGCTTCGCGACGTGCTCGCCCCACGACATGCCGGACGGCATGACCCGCCGGACGGCCCCGGCGAGGCGCTGGCCGACGACACGGACGGCGGGGTTGCGGTGTTCGCGGGGCTCGAGCCGTCCGAAGTGCTTCCGGACTCCCTCGGCCCCGGTCCGCGGCAGGTAGGTGTCCAGCAGCGCGACGTGCTCGACCTGCTCGCCGCTCTCGGTGAGCAGCCGGGCGATCTCGAGCGCGATCAGTCCGCCGAGCGAGTGGCCGACCAGCAGGTACGGTCCGCGCGGCTGCACGATGCGCATCAGGGCGACGTACCGGCGGGCGCTGGCCTGGATGCTCCAGTCCGGCATGCCCCGATGCTCGAGGCCGTGCTGCTGGAACGCGTACACGTCGTGCTCGGGCAGGTAGCGGGACAACGGTAGGAACGTCAGGGCGAGCGCTCCACCGCCGGCGAAGCAGAACACCGGCGGGCGGCCGGACTCGCGCGCGCCGGACACCTTGACCACGTCGGGGTGGCTCGGCAGCGCCGTCGTGCCGCTCCGCACCCGTCGGGCGAACGCCCGGAGCGTGGGGTGCTGCAGGACGTCCGACGAGCGCAGGTCGATGCCGAGACGGGTCTGCACGAGCGCGAGCATCTCCTCCGCCGACAACGAGTCGCCGCCGAGGGCCGAGAAGTCCTCGTCGAGGTGGACGCCGCGCAGGCCCAGCACCTCGGCCCAGATCTGCCCGACCACGAGCTCCCACTGGTCGTACTCGCCCTCGACCATCTCGGTCTCGATGCTCGGCGCACCCGGGAGCTCGGCCCGGTCGACCTTGCCGCGTTCGTTCCGCGGCAGCCCGGTCATCGGCACGATCGACGCCGGCACCATGTACTCCGGCAGGCGGTCCCGCAGGGCCAGGCGCAGGGCCGCGGGCGCGGGCGTGCGCTGGCCCGGACGGCCGACGACGTACGCGACGAGGCGGGTGACGGCGGGCGGGTCGACCTGCGCGGTGACGACGGCGTCGTGCACCTCGGGGATCGCGCGGAGCGCCGCCTCGACCTCGCTCGGTTCCACGAGGTACCCGCGGACCTTGACGGCGTCGTCGGAGCGTCCGAGCAGCACGAGCCGGCCGTCCGGCTCGATCCGGGCCAGGTCGCCCTGGCGCCAGGTCGGCGTGCCGTCGTCGGTGCGTCCGGCGCGCTCGGCGGTCTTCTCCGGGGCACCCCAGTACCCGGCGGTCAGGCCCTGGGAGACGATCACGAGTTCGCCGGTCTCCCCCGGGTCGGCGGGGCTGCCGTCCTCGCGCAGCACGAGCACCTGCTTGCCGGGCAGCGGCCACCCCGCGGGCACGACGCCCACGGGCACCGGGGCACCGGGCTCCACGGGGCAGTAGGCCACGCAGCCGGTCTCGCTCGACCCGAAGGCGTTCAGCAGCAGGGTCGTCGGGTCGAGGTGCGGTCGGGCGGCGGCGATGTCGGCGCCGGTCACCGCCTCGCCGGTGGTCATCAGGAAGCGGAGGCCGCCGAGCGCGGGGCCCGCCCCGGACGCCTGCGCCCCGGGAGCCGTCTGCGAGCCGACGATCGAGCGCAGCAGGTGCGGGGTGCAGACGAGGACGTTCACGCCGTCGGCGGAGAACCGTGCGAGCAGGCGTTCGACCCCGAGCTCGCGGGGCTCGAGGAGCACGACGCTGCCGCCACTCAGCAGGGTGTCGAACGAGAACAGCAGACCGGCGGCGAACGACAGCGGCAGGACCACGCCGAGGCGGTCGCCGGGTCCGGTGCCGAGGGCGACGGCGTCCTGCTCGGCGTTCGCGAGCTGCTGCCGGTGCGTCAGGACGACGCCCTTCGGCATGCCCGTCGAGCCGGAGGTGAACACGATCGCGAACGCGTCGTGGCCGCCCGGGCGGGTGCCGGTCGCGTCGGCCGCTGTGTCCGTCTGCGTCTCGCTGCCCGCGGTCTCGCCGCGTCGTTCGATCAGCTCGTCGAGTGCGTGCACCCGGCCGTCCCGGTCGGCGACGACGGTCGCCGCCAGGTCGGCGCGCGCGGTGTCCGCCACGATCTCGTCGACCCCGGCGAGCTGCGCGACGTGCCCCAGGCGGACCGCTGGCAGGTGCTCGTCGAGCACCACCACGGTGCGCCCCGCGCGGACGAGCGCCAGGATCGCGACGACGGCCTCGGTGGTCTGGCCGGCCATGATGCCGACCGGCTTCGATGCCCCACCGGCCGCGGCGCCGACGCCGGCACCACTGTGGTCGTCGGGTCGGAGCTCGGCCCCGAGCACCGACGCGAGGTCGCGCGCCGCCCGGTCCGCCTCGCTGAACGTGTAGGGACGGCCGTCCCCGGCAAGAGCAGCGGCGTCGCCGTGGAGCGCGACCACACGGTCCCAGCGGTCCAGGACGGAGTGGTCGTCGGCCAGCGGGATCGCGGCGCGGTGGGTCCAGTGCTCGGTCGTCGTCAGCGGGTCGGCAGAGGTCACGATGACACCTCGGATGCTCGTCGGCGGGCCGCCGCGGGTCCCGCGCCGGTCCTGCGACGGTACGTCCGACGCGGTACGGCCCACGAGCCGTGTCGCGCGGGGTGCGGGGTCACGCAACCCGACCGGGAGGCCCGGCGCACCTCCGCCAGCGTGCTCGGCCCCCGCACGGGGACGGTCCAGGGCCGCGGGTGGCCCGGGTGGGCGCGGAGCATCGTGCGGTTCCGCGCAACCTCGGAATGCGCAGTCCGGAGCCTGTGGATCGCCGATGGAGGCGATGGCGGCGCACGAGTCCGGAGACGAGAACAGCCCCCGGGGATCCCGGGGGCTGTTCTTCGAGTGCTGGGGTACCTGGACTCGAACCAAGAACGACGGTACCAGAAACCGCTGTGTTGCCAATTACACCATACCCCAAAAGGCCTGCTGGCCTTCTGTCCCCGTTGTCCGGGGCACGATCAACTACTGTACAGCATCCCGGAGGTCCACGAGACCACCCACGAGGTCTCGGTGCACTGCCGCGGCCGTCGTGGCACCGTGCCCGGCGGCGACGATGAGCTGCTCCGGCCCGGGAGGGGTCACGTCCCCCACTGCGTACAGCCCGGGAACGGTGGTCCGACCGACCCGGTCGACGACGAGGAGTCCGTGGGCATCGCGCTCCGGTGCCGTCGGCGCACCGGGCGTGTCGGTGCGCAGCCAGTCGAGGTCGGCGTGCCACGTCGGCCGGACGAACCCGCCGGTCCGCGGCTCCACGTGGCCGTCGACCAACCGGACCCCGGTCATGCCGGTCCGGTCGCCCTCGAGGTCCTCGATCACTCGTTCGTCGACCACGACACCGGCACGTGCCAGCCGGGCTCGCCCCGCGTCGTCGAGCGGGGCGACACCGTTCGTGTACACGATGAGGTCGTCGGCCCACGCCGCGATGAGCAGTGCCCGGTCCACGACGTCGTCGGTCTCGCAGATGAAGGCGAGGGGCTCCCCCGCCTTCTCGTACGCATCGCACTCGACGCAGCTGTGCACCGCGGTGCCGTAGAACGCACGGAGCATCGGCAGTGCCGGGAACTCCTCGCGCAGTCCCGTGGCGACGACGACGGTCCGCGCCCGCGCTTCCACCTCGGCACCGCGCCAGGTCCCGTGCAGCCGCCAGCCGTCGACGTCGGGGGCCACCAGGTCGACCACGGCCTGCACGATCGTCGCCTCGGGGTACCCCTCGACCTCGGCGCGACCGAGCTTCCGGAGCTCGAGCGGGGATATCCCGTCCCGCGTCAGGAAGCCGTGCGACCGCAGGGTCGCGGCGTTGCGTGGCCGGTTGGCGTCGACGAGGAGCACCGTGCGCTTCGCCCGCACCAGGTTGAGCGCAGCGCTCAAGCCGGCCGGCCCGGCGCCGATGACCGCGACGTCGTGGACGACCGGGGTACTCGGCGCGTCCGTGGGTCCTGCAGCGCTTCCCGCGGTGCTCATCGTTCGCCGTTCAGCGGGCCGCGAGGGCGCGGAGCCGCGTCAGGGTGGACTCCTTGCCGAGGATCTCCATCGACTCGAAGAGCGGCGGGCTGATCCGGCGTCCGGACACCCCCACGCGCAGCGGACCGAAGGCGACCCGGGGCTTCAGCCCGAGGTCGTCGATGAGCGCCGTGCGGAGGGCACCCTCGATCGCCTCGGTGCGCCAGTCGTCGAGCTGCTCGAGCGCTGCGATGCCGGCCGTGAGCACGGCGCCGGTGTTGCCCTTGAGCGATGCCAGTGCGTCGTCCTCGACCACCAGGTCGGCGTCGGCGGTGAACAGGAACCCGAGCATCGCCGGGGCCTCACCGAGCAGCTGCATGCGCTCCTGGACGAGCGGCGCTGCCTTCGTCAGGACCTCGGTCTGCTCCGCGGTCGGCGGGTCGGCGACGAGGTCGGTCAGGTACGGCAGGAGCCGGGAGCGGAAGTCCGACGGCTCGAGCAACCGGATGTGGTCGCCGTTGATCGCCTCGGCCTTCTTGTGGTCGAAGCGCGCCGGGTTCGGGTTGACGTCGGTGACGTCGAACGCCGCCACCATCTCGTCGATCGAGAAGACGTCGCGGTCGGCACCGATCGACCACCCCAGCAGGGCCAGGTAGTTGACGAGCCCCTCGGGGATCATGCCGGCGTCGCGGTGGTGGAACAGGTTCGCCTCGGGGTCGCGCTTCGAGAGCTTCTTGTTGCCCTCGCCCATGACGTACGGCAGGTGACCGAACACCGGGATCGCCGGTGCGAGCCCGATCTCGTACAGCGCCTCGTACAGGGCGATCTGCCGCGGGGTCGACGACAGCAGGTCCTCGCCGCGCAGGACGTGCGTGATGCCCATCAGGGCGTCGTCCACCGGGTTCGTGAACGTGTACAGCGGCTTGCCGTTCGGCCGGACGACCACGAAGTCCGGGAACGTCCCCTGCTTGAAGGTGATCTCGCCACGGACAAGGTCGTCGAAGCTCAGGTCACGGTCCGGGACCCGGAGTCGCAGCGCCGGCTCACGGCCCTGGTCGCGGAACGCCTGACGCTCGTCGTCGGACAGGTCCCGCTCGTGGTTGTCGTAGCCCTGCTTCGGATCGCGCCCGGCAGCCTTGTTGCGGGCCTCCATCTCCTCGGGCGTGACGAAGGACTCGTAGATGTGCCCGGACGCCTTGAGCTTCGCGATGACGTCGTCGTAGATCGCGGTCCGCTCCGACTGCCGGTACGGTCCGTGCTCACCGCCGGCGTCGACGCCCTCGTCCCAGTCCAGCCGGAGCCAGCGCAGGCCGTCGAGGATCTGCGCGTAGGACTCTTCGCTGTCCCGCGCGGCGTCGGTGTCCTCGATGCGGAACACCAGCTTGCCGCCAGTGTGGCGTGCGTACGCCCAGTTGAAGAGCGCCGTGCGGATGAGCCCCACGTGCGGGGTCCCCGTCGGGCTCGGGCAGAAACGGACGCGGATCTCGGACCCGGAAGCAGTGGTGAATGGCGCAGTCATGACCCGCCAATGCTACCGTCACGCCCTGCTCGAGCGACCCGTGAACGCAGAAAACCCCTGACCAGTGCTGGTCAGGGGTTCCCTGGTGTTGCAACGTTAAGTCCGGCGGCGTCCTACTCTCCCACAAGGTCCCCCTTGCAGTACCATCGGCGCTGAGAGGCTTAGCTTCCGGGTTCGGAATGTGACCG